>JAJDBZ010000283.1 GCA_029261095.1 Candidatus Omnitrophota bacterium
TAATGCGAAATAAAGCGATACTGGTCATGCCACGCCTCGGAGACCTGCGTGAAACTCGCAATGATCACCAAGTTGCGACTGCAAATCAGTTTTCTGAATTGGGTAAGGTCGAAGTAGCCATCGATGAGGAGGAGTTGCTGAGCAAACTTCAACAGATTGACCAATTAAAGAAATCCCAACAGATCGGACCTTTTGCTTCCACCAAATTGGTTCAAACAATCCAGAAGTTTATCGAAGAATCCTAAACCCGATAGCACTTTTGACCGATCCTCCCGAGTATGGAAAAACACAACTCAGAAAACGATGAGACCCTTACCAAGAGCAAATCTCCGCCTGACTTCGATGGAATTATTTGTTTTGGCGGAGTGGATTGGTGGTATCACAATCGGGGTCACTATGATCTCCAAATGATGAGGGAATTCTCCAAAGAACTGCCGGTACTCTATGTCAATTCGATAGGAATGCGGGTTCCCAAATTGACTGAAGGGGCCGTTCTTCTTCAGCGAATTGTCCGTAAGATATCGAGCCTGAGGCGGGGTCTGGTAATCGTCCGCGATCGGTTCGCTGTCCAGAGTCCCCTGATGTTGCCCTCCAAATTCGGGCGCCGTTTTCTGCGGTGGTTTCTTTCGTTCCAAGTAAAACGCGCGGCGAAGAAGATTGGCATTAAAAAACCCCTCGTTTGGATCGCATGTCCCCCAGCTCTTCAAGTTTTGGATGATCTTGATCCTGTTGCCCTTGTTTATCAAAGGACTGATCGATTCGAGGAGTACCCGAATGTGGATCCAATTGTCATCTCAAAATATGATCGCGAACTGAAGAGAAAAGCCGATGTGACTCTATACTGCTCCTCTCTCCTGTTCGATGAGGAAAAAGACCAATGCCAAAGAGCTCTTTTCGCCGACCATGGAGTGGATTTTAAAGCATTCTCCGAGGCTGGAGACTCGTCGGGACAGACCGAGCCCAAGACTCTTCGCGAAATCCCACATCCGAGAGTCGGGTACGTCGGAAACCTTGAACCTCATCGGGTTGACTATAAAATGCTATTGGAAGTGGCTGAGAGTCTCCCCCATATAAACTTCATCGTAGTCGGACCCTCTGCTTTGGCGGATGACTGGTGCACTCTGCCAAATGTTCACCAGTTTGGACAGCAACCCTATGAAGAAGTTGCCAATTATATGGCCGCCTGCGACGTGCTGATCATGCCTTGGAACGAGAATGAGTGGATTCGAGCGTGCAATCCAGTTAAACTGAAAGAGTATCTCGCTGTGGGGCGTCCGGTGGTAACGACCCCCTTTGAGGAACTCCGAAATTACAAGGGTTTCGTGAATGTTGCCTCTGGAGCGCAGCAATTCGCGGGGGAGATTCAGAAGGCGATCGAGAATCTCCCCGAAGCTGCAGCTCTGAGAAAAAGAGTCGAACAAGAGACTTGGGAGATGAAAGCTCACTTGGTGAATCAGTCCCTAACAAACCTTTGTACCTCCAACGGCCGGGCAAAGGAAACCGATTCCAGATAAATGTTAAAAATGAAACCAATCACCGGTCCATTACACTGAGTCCCATCAGTGTCCGGTAAAAACCAAGGATTTAACACCGAAGAATGATTGTCCCCTATTTTTCTGTAGTCGTAATAACTTGTGTTATCGCGACTTTCATAACCGGCAAAAGGAATGTCGCGCTATTCTATCTATGCGCTCTGACCTTCCTCCCCGACTCCGTTCACTTTGTTGCGGGAAGTGTGAACATGTGGGGTTCGGACATTTTGTCCCTCATCATTTTCATGATCGTGATGATACGTGGAGGTTTTTCTTCTCCCTTCAAATTTCACTTTGTCGACACTCTTCTCCCGTTTGTCGCAATCTATCGCGGAGTATGCCTATTGGCGACAGGAGAAGAAATGGGCACGGCAGTCCAGGGTGGTGTGCGGTGGTTTATCCCATGGGTGATTCCTTACTTCATCGCGAGAATGGGCGTACGGACCTGGGATGGGTTTAAGAAGGTGATTACCGCATGGCTTATCACGGCCGTTATTTTGTCCGGTCTTTCGATGGTTGAGGCTTACACGGGCAGGAATGCTTTGGCGCAACTGGGAATCGGTTGGAATCCTTATGAAGTCAAGTTTGGGCTTTGGAGATCGCACGGTCCCTTCAACAGCATGCACATTTTTGGAATGTTCCTGGCCAACATGTCTGTTTTAAGCCTTGCACTCTATTGTGCATCGACTAAGACCAAGCGCATCTACCTCCCCATTTTCATCGTGACCGCACTCGGCGCTTTCTCCACTACAGCGTCGACGGGGTGGATGCAAGCGATAATCGGCGCGTGTTTCATGATCTTTTATCGATTCCGACAGTACTGGAAAATTTGGGTTTATGGGTTTCTCGCCGCAAATATTTTTGTTCATTTTGCCTCATCCAATGGATTGCATTTTTTCTATGCGAGGAGGCTGGGCGCCTTAGGAGAGGCCTACTATCGAGCAAAGCTGATCGATGATGTCCTCGCAATCATGCCCGGCCACTGGCTTTTCGGCCATGGAACTTCAATGATTAACATCTGGTTTGTTTCGTACGAGGATATTTGTAACCACTGGCTCTTATTTCTTGTAAAAGCGGGGACTCCGGGATTTCTAGCCTTGGTGGTATTCTACGCACTCATGTTGTGGCGTCTCAAGGAGTGTTATGGGGTTTTGGAAGGTTACCCTGGTGAAAGAGTTTTTCTGTGGGGAATTCTGAGTGTCCTCTTTTCACTGACTGTCAGCTGGTTCTTTATCGCTCTCTACGGATCGGATATTGCCGTTTTTAGTTCCTTCTTTGGTTTGGTCGTTTCACTTCCTGACTTAGCGCGGTATTCGCAAAGCGGCGGCGCCAGGGAGATGATTGAAGAGCGATGAACGATCCGATGGACTACCCTGTCCAACGATGAATATTGATTCGAACACGGTCGATCAGACGGAGATGATCCTTCGGGTTGGAACTGGCGGCCTGGAGTTTTTCCGCGGATGTCAGTTGGCGTTCACGCCAGGCAGCGAGGGTGTCGATGCCAAAATTGACCGCAGTCGCTGGCTTGTATTTCTGAAACGCTTCTTCAGTTTTTAGAATGGTATGCTCGGAAAGCGGATGATCCATATGATCCATGTAGAGGAACGGGTAGTACCAACCATTGATAGACCCATAGTAGGCAAGTCTCATGCAATAACCCGAGAAAGATTCCCTCTTGGTCCAAAAACCATGTTCGTCTACAAGGCTCTTTTTTAAAAGATACCCACTGCCGTTCACCCAACAGTTGAGCATGACCTGATGGCCTCCATTAAACGTCTCAATTTTCTTCTCGGCGAGTTCTTTGTTGAAATCTTCCGGGGGAAACGCCCAACTACAGATCGCTCCAAACTCGGGAACATCCTCATGCGCCTTTTGCAGTGTTTCTATCCAGCCCAACGGCATGAGGCAGTCATCGTCAACCTTCGAGAGATAATCTCCCTCCGCGTTGTCCCAAAGCCACTCCGTGGGAATTCGTTGACCGACATTCTCTTCGCAGTAATGAACTTTGTGACAATTTGAGTGGCCTTCGAAACTCCGAACCAAATCCGTTGTCGCCGGATGTGTCCCATTTTGCCAAAGCCAGATTCGTGTCCCCTCATTGCAAGTCTCGAACAGACGAGTGAGCGCGAGCCGCGTATAGTCTGTCCGGTTCAATGTAATCATTAGGATGTCGACGCCACCATCTCCCATATCGAATCTCCTTTTCTAGGTTCAATTGTCCTTGCGCATCGAGTTCGGATTCTACGTTCTAAAATATTTCAAGATGTTGGAAAGAGAAAGGACGCCCCATTGTATTGCTGGGTATTTCGCCCCCCAATACCAACCATAATCCTTCCAGGATAGGTTATGAAATTTTGTGCGCACTTCCTCTGCCATCTGTGAGTCTTGTTCGGCAAATGCCAAACGGATGGCATGCCTGGTCCAGGTCTTCTCATGCATTTCTCTTAGCTGTTCCGGTAAGCCATGTTTGTCGATCAGGTACAAACAGAGCTCCGCGCCGTTTTTTCGAAAGCGCATGACCTTCTTTTTGTCGCGACTTTGGGTGGCCGATTCCTCGAGAACTAAATGAGTCGCCAGCGACTCATCGAACGAATGTATTCGCGCCCGAAGTGACATTTCGGCATATAACTGGGTATCCCCCATTAAGAAGTGCCCAGTGGTATAAATGAATGGGTCTTTCGCCTTAATGTCTTCCACAAGATCTCTTCGGGCAAGTACAGTCAGAGTCTGTATTCCGGACTTTGCCGTTAAGATGTCTTCGATTGTGGGGTCGGACATGACTGGTTTTCCGGTGCTTCGGCGAAATCGCTGAATACGACGTGAGTCCTTCACCGTGAACAAATCGTAATCCGATGCAACCAACCCGCAATCGGGATGGGATTCCATATAATCGACCTGAATCTGCAGCTTGTCGGTGCGATGCCAGTAGTCGTCGCCTTCGCAGTACGCGATATACTTTCCTCTACATAGCGCGTTCGTCCGATTGCTGTTCATCTTTGCTCCGATATTCTTGTCTGAGGTCACGACTCGGATGATGTCTGGGTATCGCTTCTCGTATTCAAAGACGATCTCACGAGTCCCATCGGTTGAGCAATCCTCTCCGATGACAAGTTCAATCGGGAAATTGGTTTCCTGCTTGACCACTCCTTCGATCGCCTGTTCAATATAGGGACGATGGTTGTATGTGATCATCTTCACGCTGACCATCGGACTAGACATTGCCCATTTCTCCTGGTTGTTTGGTTGGATGGCGGTTAGCCTTGAAACCGACCACGCCCCAAACGAATTCTCTCAAGTCCCTCTTCGTATATTTCCATGAAGGCCTGTAACCTCATGAACCTACAGAATGCCACATACATAACACAACCCAGGGCGACCTGGATCGATAGAAGACCAAGGTTATTCTGGATCTCAATGAACCCCACGGCGGAAACACAGGCTCCCATAAAGAGAGAAGCGAGAAAATAAGGGCTGAGATCAACAATCTGCTCTTTCATCGGATAGCCTATCAGTTTTCCATTAAAACAGGTGTTAAGCGCGAAACTGAGGATAGAGAGGACGATCATCCCCATGATCATTTCCGAAATTCCAATTCTGATTGTGATAAGGATATTAACCACGATCAAGACCTTCTTGATGATCTCAAGCCGTAGGAAGAGATCGGATCGACCAAGGGCTTGCAAGACATTCAAATTGATTAAGTGAATCGGGAAGAGGATTCCGACGATACACAGGAGTTGAAAATAGGGGATGGATTGTTCCCATTTGTCGGTCAGCAAGACGAGAATGAAAGGCCGGCCAACAACTGCCAGACCGATCATCACGGGGAAGTTCACGAGGGCGACAGTGGTAAGCGCTTTCTTTAAATTTCGCTTAACACGCGGTAAATCGTCTTGGATGGTGGAGAAGACCGGAAATGTGACACGCCCTACCATCCCTCCAATGGTTTGTGCGGGAGTCTGCTGCATCTTTTTAGCGTTTGTATAAAACCCTAGATCAGCTGCAGAGTAGACTTTCCCAATGACTAGAAGATAAATGTTAGCAAAGATCTGGTTCAGCAAGCCAGAGATCAGCAAACGAGATCCAAATCCAAACATCGATCGAAGGGAACTCAAACTGAAGACCCATGCGGGACGCCAAGAATTAAAAACCCAGAGGAGAACTGCGTTCACAAATGATGCTGCGAGTTGTTGCGCGACGAGACTCCAAACTCCGAAACCTGAGTAAGCCATGGCTATTCCGACAACTCCAGAGGTCAAACTCGCGGTGAGGCCAACCTTTGTCGAAGTTTTGAAATCGATTTTCTTGCTCAAGAGACTTCTTTGGATTAAAGCAAAAGAGTCGATGACAATGATCAGCGACATTGCTCTTGTCAGCTGAGTCAGGGCCGGTTGGTTGTAGAAAGCAGCAATGAGTGGGGCGATCGCGCATAGAATGCATGCCGCCAAGAAGCCCACCAAAATGTTGAAATAGAAGATTGAACAGATGTCAACTTGAGTCACATTCTGCTTTTGGACCAGTGCGGAACCGAATCCACTATTGACGAAGGAATGGGCAACCGCCATAAAAATGGACAGCATCCCAATCAGGCCGTACTGTTCTGGAAAGAGCAGGCGCGCCAACACAATGCCGATACAGAATTGCACAATCCGGAGTCCGGCGAACTCAAAGAAACTCCAAATCAATGCATGGATCGTTTTGCTGCGTAGGGTCATGAGTCTGGATGTAGGCTTCTAGAGAGAGTCACCTTGATAAGGGAGTCGCCGGCTTTCGATTCCAACCGACAGGATGAGCTGGCCTGACAAGTCAGTTCTCGCTTAGAGTGACACAGGCGACCCTGGGTTCAACACTACAACATAGGCGCAAACAGGCGATTCGGACGCCGCTGGCCCTTTGAGGTCCCACCCGTAGAAAAGTCGCCAACGCCGTTGTGTTCCCGCTCAATCCTAATGGGCCGATGTTACTTGCATTCATTCGATCGGTGATCTCCTGCTCGATTTCACTTTGAACATTGAAGTTCGCACGTACCATCGCTTCGATCATCAGTGATGAAGCTTCGAAATGCGACCTTCCGAGCCCGATTGCTGGCGAGCAGGGGGTGCACCCCAGCTGTGACGCGCCTTCGACTGCCCATTCCATAACTTCATCAATAACCACCGACAGCTTATGGCGGTGGAAAACCCTGTACGTTTTCCCACGAATTTCAGGACCCCCGCCTTGCATCAGAATGTGAAGACGAATCACATCCTCATCGACATTCTGGATAAGGATCGGTGCAACCTCGAGGGCGGCTGGGTCCTCATCCAATCCCATGGATTGTTCCACCCGTTGGACATCGTCGCCTTTGACCGCCATTGGCCTTCCGGGGAGTTCACGTAACCCGTCGGCTACACCCAGTTGAATTGAGTGGAGCAAGTTTCCACTGATCGCGTGATCACCTCCCACCTCGAGGAACAGATGGGGGATCCCGGTATCATCACACAAGGGGCTTGTGTTTTCTTGGGCGACATTGGCATTCTCGAGAAGATTCTCCAGCACATAAAGAGATTTGGAGTCTTTCTCTTTTTGGAAAGACCGTCTGTAGGCTTCCTTCTGGTCCTCACGAAAAGTGGTGGCGGCCCTTATAACCGTGTCGCGCACCTTTGCTTGGAGTTCAACGTTTTCCATATCGGTTCCTTACTCCTTCTTGCTTACACCAATTGTTTGGCCATGGGCCGCCGCGATAATACAAGGAAAACCATCAACTCGAAGCAAATGCAACGCCTCCATCCCCTCCTCGGGAAATGCAGCCACTCGTTTCTCAGTGATTCTACTCGAAAGAAGCGCCGTGACTGGAGGAACAATCCCATAAAGAGAATTATGCTCCCGCATCGCCTCGATGGTTGTCTCGCTCAAACGCCCCTTTCCCAGGTGGATTTTCACTCCAGCCTCGGATAGTGCCGGAATCGAACTTTCGATATCGAACTTGTTACTTGAAGTCGGGCCGACGCCCGCAGGGCTGACGGCTGTGTGAAAAATAACCGTCCCTTTCAAGTCGATTCCGGCCTTTTCCAGTTTACCGGATTCGTAAAGAGCCACAAGTTTGGGCAGGGCGGCATCACGTCCCGTGTAGATATATCCGGAAAGCGAAATCTGATCCCCCAGAACGAGGTCGCGGGCCGTATCTTCGCTAATAGGCGTTGTAATGGATTTCAAACCAGTCTCCCTGCTTTAATCGTCTCATCTGGGATATAGATATCTTTCCGCATCATGGGGTTTCCGTGAATATCGTGCACTTCGATACTTGCTAAGGCGGTGTCAATTTTGGCTAACACGTCATTCTTATCATCTGCTCCAACCAGGAAAGCTCCGACCCGATTATTGCTGGAAAGTTCCTGGCCTATAGTCGCTCCATGCGCCTTGTAAACATTGAAGTATTCGATTGTCCTATTTCTCAACAACTCCTCATATCCGGAAATCTCTCCAAACTGGCCTGGGTGTGTATAGATATAAACATCCGCGAAAAGCCCCGTCGGGAGTTGATGATCCAAGATTGTAGGCTCACCTAGAAATGAGTCCACTGCTGAATTGATTATGTCAAAGTCCGTGTGCAGTTTGATGATCCGGTAATTTTCGCCTCCTCCGATTCTTGCGGCAAACTCGATGACGGAGGCCTCATTGTCGCTGACAATGGTCTGCATCATCAAAGGCGTGTTATCCAATTCAAAAGCGATCGCAATGCGTTGTGCAATTTCTTTCAGGTTAGACTGGTCCACTTCACTCAACTCAGCGGGCCATAGCGAGCCTTGTATCTGTTGGGTTGTATCACCGGCGGAAGATATTTTCCGCCTTTCCCGTGTCATGATGACTGTCGCTTTTTTATCCTTGATGAAACAATCCACACCGATTTCTCGACCCACTCTATATTCTTCAATGATCGCTTGATTGTTCCGGCTTATATCCAGCGCATCTTCAAGATACTTGCTCAACTCATCATAGTCACATGCCTTTCGCACTCCTTTGGAACTGTTGCTATCTGAAGGTTTAACAATGAGGGGGTATCGCATCTCCGCCGAATTAAACCCGCTGAGGTCGGATACAACGATATGTTTCGATGTTGGGATTCCGTGCTCGACCATCTTCTTTTTCATCAAGACCTTGTTGGTCACCGACAAAGCTGTTTCATAACTGTATGGAACGGGCAGACCCATTTTTGCGCCCACAAAGCAGGCTGTCACATTGGCCTGATCGATACAGGCACTGATCACAAGACTTGCATTGCGGTCTTGGGCGATTTCGAGGACTGTCTCCTGATCGAGAGTGCTTTCCCGGATGTGTTCGTCGGCAATTTCTTTTGCAGGCGAGTGTTCAAGATAGTCAACCAAAACCGTATGGTAACCACGCTGTTGAAGATTACTTATAAGTTCTCTGTGTGGGAATGTTCCGCCCAGCACGAGAGCTACCGGCTTATCAATTACATTGTTGTCCATCTTATTTCTCTCATACCAGGATTTCATCCAATCGCTTTTATCGAATTCATGAAGCAGTTCTTTGAATCGATATGATCGAACTTCAGGGGTGGCAAATCTTTCCGAATCCCTTTTCGAATGTGAACATCCATGAAAGAGGGTCCTTCCGATGCCACTAAATCTTGGGTCGCATCTCGAAGGGCCTGTTCCGTTTTAACCACAGCACCAACCGTCTTGTAACCTGCATTCTGGGCGATGGCGGTCAGGTCTATTTTATGACCGGCTGAAGGTTGTCCGCCGACGGATTCATGTGCACCATTATTCAATACTACATGCAATAAATTCGGGGGGCTAAGAACGCCGATAATCGGCAATGCGCCCATATGCATGATCGTGGCGGCATCGCCATCCAAGCAGACAACAAGTCGCTCTTTTTTCGCCAGCGCTATGCCGGTTGCTATTGAAGAAGCGTGACCCATAGCTCCAACATTCAAAAAGTCCATATCGTGCCCGAAGCCACTTAGATTTCGGAGCTCGTGAAGTTCGCGTGTGGCCCGACCGGTGGTTGCGATGAAAATGGCATCTTCTGGAGCGGTCCTTAGGATGCATTTAATAGCGCTTTCACGACTCATTTCGAAGATACTGTCTTCAGTATCCATTATTTCCTTCTCGGCCTTTGCCAACACACCCTTTTTGGCAATGAGCGCGGTCGGTGCACTTGTTTCCTTAGCTGTGCTCACGGCCCATGTCGCGGTTTCGAGCGCGCTATTCTGATTGTCTTCCAGTATTCGAAACGGAATATCCATAGATTCCAGCAGTACGGGTGTCAGCTCTCCTTGCTTTCTATGCTGTGCATGATCCTTGATGCTGGGATCGCCACGCCAGCCGATGACCAGAACCATCGGGATCGAGTATACCTCTCTATTCGTAAGAGAAAGCAATGGATTGGTTGCATTACCGATACCTGAATTCTGCATATAGACCAACGGAACGCTGCCTGTCGCGAGATGGTAACCAGCGGCTATGGCAATCGCATTGCCTTCGTTCGCGGCTATCACATGTCGGTCTCTCGACAATGTCGATTCCGCATACAGGCAAAAGTCATTGAGAAGCGTATCGGGAACACCTGTCACAAACTCAACACCAGCATGCCGCAATGCTTTGTGAAATTCTTTCTGGTCAATCATGTTGTTAGTTTTCCTTTTAAACTCCTATTCAATCATCTTAAAGCAATTGAAATAGACTCGAAGATCTCTCTTCTAAATTCCATACTATGTCGATTATTTCACGGCTCTCATTATCAGTCTTGGATCCATACGTCGCCAAGGAAGTGAACTTCGCTTCGAGTTCAGTGTCGGAAAGCTGATTCTCTGGCTCCCCTTTTGGCATGTCGACTGTTTTGGTGAAACGTTTCCCATTCTTTGTCGCAATTTCAATGGTCGCCGCGCTCTTTGCCGGAAAGAGGTCAGTGAGTTGTGGATCAGCATGAACCGAAATTTTTTGGGTCAAAGTACGGACGTCCGGATCGGCTATTCTCTCCGTCGAGAACTCCATGATATCGGCTTTGCCGGAAAACAGGGCAACGGCCACACTGTAGGGTATGCTCATCTTCGCAGATGACACACCGTTTATTTGAGTGTGATCATGCTTCGTGACAGCCAATTGATAAGTGTGTACATCTACAGACTCGATATCCCCTGATGGAATGAGGTGATCAGATTTCACATTCATTGCGGCCTCAATGGCTGGATGACAATATCGGCACGCCGCGTACGGTTTCACATACACTCTTTCAACAGCAAACGGTTCCCCCTCTTTTATTTTGAGAGAGGACACGTCCAACTCATCCGCCATCATTGCAAAGAAGCCAGTGTTGCCGGAGAGAACGTCCTCAGGGCCCATAAAACCCGCTCTCGCCATCAATACCGCCATTAGACCCCCATGAGCGGCTTGAGCCACATTATAAGGCTTTAATTCTGAATCATCTTCCAGCACCTTGAGTGACCCGGACGCAGAGACAGCAGCCGAGGACAACGTATTCTTCATTTGGGTTTTGGATAATCCAAGCATTGCCGCAGTCCCCATAGCCACACCGATGGCCCCGCAGGTGCCAGTGGCGTGATATCCCCGTTTTTTGTGGGAGGGTTGAATCGCTTCAGAAATCCGGACAGCAGCTTCATAGCCGGCAATGATACCCAATAGCAGGTCAGAGCCACTTACTCGTTCTTTCTCGGCCACCGGCAGAAGCGCGGAACATAAAGGGGAACCCGGGTGAACAATCCCAGAGATCACACCGTCATCGAGCTCAGCGACATGCGCACTCAGTCCATTGACAAAGGCCGCATTCTCGGCGCTTGCTCTTTTATTGAAGCCAATCACGGCAGCATCGCCGTCAGTTTGCTCGAGGTTGTCCAAGAGCTTGTTGCCCTTCTCGGCAAGCATCTGAGCACCTGCGAAGGTGGCGCTTAGATAATCCAGCAAACACCGCTTGGCCTGCCATACGGTATTCTTTGGAATCTCTACACTCCTCAGGCTATAGATTTCCTCAACAAATTGTTCTGCCAGGTTAACGCTCATTTCTAATCCCTTCTAAGAAGATACTCCGACATTTATACTGAGTGTCGCTATTTTGAAGAATAACGGAAATAGTCAGGACTCTCCGGCCTGGCTTCTTCCCAAGCAGCAGTAAATGCACCCACGATCGTTTCAGGAAGTGGGCCTCTTTCCGCAGCCGCGACATTTTGTTCAAGATGACTCATTTTCGAAGCGCCGATGATGATTCCGTCCCCCTCGGATTGATTGAGGTTGGAATGGTACGCAAGCCATCGATAGGCGGCTTCTGGGAGCCCGATATCTGCTTCTCGACATTTCTCGGTGAGTAAGTTTATCGCCTCAAAGAATGTCTCTTTCCAATATCGATCGCGATAGTTGGGTCGAATAGTGAATCTTCCAGGCTCCGGGTCGTCACCAAAATTGGAATACTTCCCGGAGAGCAATCCTCCCGCGAGAGGGTTGTAAGCGTAAAATCGCATCCCCAGTTTCCGCAGGGCAGGGAAGAGTTCACCTTCGACCTTGCGACTCAATCCGTTGTACATTCCCTGATATACGGTCGGGATCGGCCATCCACATTCCTTGCATCGATGCCAAATATCAACAACCAACCACGCGGGGAAATTGCTTAAGCCCAGCTCCTTAAATATGCCCTGTCCATGTAAGTTTGCACACGCTTCCAATGCACTATCTACCGGAGTGGTGGGGTCAGGAAAGTGGAAATACAAGATATCGACCGAGTCCTGGTCAAGGCGGCGCAAAGATTCCTCAATCTGTATTTTCACCGCATGCCCATCAAGTTTTCCGGTAACTCTTGGGTTCACTTTTGTAGCCAGAAATATGTCCTTGATTGGCAAATCTTTCAGAACAGAGCCAAGAATTCGTTCGGTTTCGCCATCGTTGTAAACATAGGCAGAGTCCAATTCATGGTAACCCGCCTCACAGAAAAATTGGACCATAGTAAGGCTGTCCTCAGTATTCACCTGTGGCCCAAAATTCATGGTTCCCAATATCAACTTCATTCTTGGAGTCATTCTTTTCTCATCGGGATTACTTGACAGAACCCTTTGCGGAATAAATAGCCTTGGGGTAATACTCATCGATAACCCGTTTGACAAGCATCACCTGCTTGGCCCTCTGTTTTGCATCCGCTTCGGTAGATTCCCAGCTGTGCGTCTTTGCCACGGATCCGCCAGTTTTCAAGTAAATCGGCGCGGCAACGCGAATCATTTCCGGAACTTCGTAATGACGGATGAATCCACCTGAAGAGGCGGGGTTTTCGGTGTGCACATCGATTGGAATGTCGATCGCTTGGCGGATCGCCCCAAGCATTTGTAGCTGGATATCTCGGACAGGATTGAAGGAGTTCGCGCCGGTGTTTTCCAAAAGTCTCCCGGAGCAAGGATTCCCATGCCCGGTATGAGCCGAAATCTTCAATCGGCAATCAGCAGGGATTTCCCCCGCCATGCGGGCTTCGTTTAATACCCATAAACAACCTTCGTCATAAACCAAAAATGATCGACATCCAAGTTGCGCTGCTCGTTTGATGTCTTCGATAGCCCGAACGATCTGCTCCTGCCCACGAAGCCGGTAGCCCATCCGCTGACCTTCCGGAGTGTGAACCGAAGCACTCGTATCGTAGGTGGCACGGGGCCCGACCGCCAACACGAGTTCGACCTTCCATTCTTCCGCCAAAGCAACCATTTGGCTGATATCTTCGTTCGACACCATCATGATCCCTTTGGTCTGGGTAACGCGGTGAATGTGGTGCTCAAAAGAGTTTATCGCTTCTAATAGTGCCTTCATCGTCCCAGGTCCCTGGATCCCGGGAACCTCGAACCGGTACTGGGCGCCATCCGAAAAACGCTTTTCCGACGTTTTCAGATCGTATGCATCGCCTGTGGGCATTCCTATTGATTCTAAGAATTCTCGTGTCTTTTTCATCCTCTTGTGCTCCTACATCCGGATATCATCTTGGTTTCACCTTTCGAAACGGGTTCCGTTAGTTTGGGGTTCTATTAAGTATTGCAGGTTGGATTGGAGTTTCGGCTTCACAGTCTTCCCCGAGAATTAACTGAAGGTAACTGCCCTGATCTTCTATGACGCCGTATGCGGCTGCGCGTTGCGAAATTTTCTCCGCCCAGGTTCGATGAGGGTTGATTTCATTCATCTTGTTTGATTTTGCGCTCTTGATAACCCCACCCGATGTATCAAGAATCTGCTTAGCATCCTCAAATTCTTCTCTAGTCACTGCCTGCATCGAATTGACGTACTTGGCATGAGAGGGATGAATGATGGTCTTTCCAACGAAACCGTTTGCTTTATCGAGAATGACTTCCCGCAACAACCCATCGATGGCTTCATTGATAATGGGGCTTCTTTGCAATAATGACTGATGGATGTCACCATGCAAAAATCGATCTATATTTTCGTTCTTATCCGCAGAGAAATACTCCCACACTGGCGCGGAAATCACACACTCATCCTGGTCGCGAGCAAAGTAGTTCAAGATATCCGAAAGGCAATCTCTGACCGTCAGAATGTCATAGATCGAATAGTTGATCCCTCTCCTCACTCCAAAGATTGATGAAAAATCGGTCGCTCCCACCCGAACGTTCAGAACAATATCCTTATATGCCGTTAAAAGATTCTTTGTAATATTCAGTTCGGATTCTCTTGCTTCCTTCAAGGCGATGGTGCGACCCTCCAGGATGGGCATGCCATACAATGAAACACGCAGCTCCTTGTTCAATGATTCAAGGCACCTGAAGTAGTCATGTCCGTTGGTACTGCAAAACTTGGGAAAGACAAACCCAGAAAGAACCTCTGCCTGATTCGACGACAACATGGTTGAAAAGCTTCTGAATTGTTCGGTACTTCGAACCCTCACGAAAGTTAACGGGATATTATCATGAGTGATCTCGCCCGCATCGATCGCCCTCGCCATTCTGTCCAAGTGCTGGATGACATTACTTTCCGCCTCTGAGAGTTCTTCTTCTCGAATGGCATCTTCACAACACATCACCATGGATGTGAGTTCTGGCATCTCTTTCCTGAGTATCTTGTCCCCAATATCCTTGGTGCCGGGCATGTATAACGTTGCACCCAGACAGTATTGCAAGAAATGCCTATCGGAATTCTTATTGAATTCAATTGGTTCTTGGATGAATTGAAAATTCGGATTGCGTTGGTGGTGTTTCATTCGTCCTTCCCCTGGATATGAGATAGACACTTATTCAAGTTTTTTTCACCCTGATTACGGCCTGTTCTCTAGATCTGTCTATTCTTTTTCCCTGATGCATGTACTAAGCACCGGGTCTAATGCAGAAGGAAACTCCAGAATCCTTCTTGTACACATTGCAAACGCCCCCCCTCGGATGCGACGTTGACGTTGAAGTCCTCCTATCCGACCCCTTCCGAAAATGAGTGTCGTAATTCAATTTGGTGGTTATCCTGGTTTCTGCTCCAAGCCCCGAGGCTTCTTCCCTTTGAATAGAGCCTCTTTTTCAAATGAGATTTTCCCATTGATCAGAGAATCGGATTCTCGCATTCGAACAAGTCTTTCCGACGGATGGTTGTGCAAATGCGTGATGATGTCGCAAATCCGATGGACATCTTCGATCTCCAGATCAAAATAGATAGGCAATGTGAGAACTTTCTTTGACGCTCTTCGGGCAACTTCCAGTTGATCTGGGTTTACGATCGATCGGTAGCAGGGGTAATCAGTGACCAGCGGATAGAAGTAGCGACGCGCAAAGACATTGTACTCCCGCAACCCCTCATTGAGGGCGTCGCGAGTCAACCCAAAATCGTCTTCTTCCACCTGGATCGGAACATAGGAGTAGTTGTATTTGACCTCCTCCGGGTGTCCGGGACAGAAACGAATACCGGGAACCTCTGAAAGGCGCTCGCGATATGTGGTGTCAATCTGCTTTCGCTTATCGATGTTTTGACCAAGGTCTTTTAGAAGCAAACTTCCCATCACTGCCTGGAGTTCGTTCATTTTCGCATTTGTCCCGGGCATCACCACTTCGATCTCATTCTCGAATCCGAAATTCTTCAAATAATCGAACGTCCTCTTCAACTTGCTTTCCTTGAAAGTCAGCATACCACCCTCGATCGAGTGATAATGCTTAGTAGCGTGAAAACTGAACATGGACAGGTCTCCGAAATGGGCGATGGCACGTCCATCAACCTCAACTCCGAAAGCATGCGCGGCATCGTATATCAATCGAAGGTTGTGGCGACGCGCTATGTCCGCCAGAGCATGGAGATTACAGGGATTGCCATAAACATGAACCGCGAGAATCGCCGTTGTCCATGGAGTGATTGCTGCCTCTACTTTCTCCGGATCGAGGGTGTAATAATCCGGTTCTATGTCCACGAAGACTGGTCGGATTTTATTCCAATATAGAGCATGCGTGGTTGCGACGAAGGTAAAAGGTGTGGTGATGACCTCACCGGATATTCCCAATCCTTGGAGACCGATTTGAAGTGCGAGTGTCCCATTGCTAAACAAACAAACATTGTCTGTCTCAAGGAAACCTGAGAGTTCACGAGCATACCTCTGAACCACGGGTCCATTGTTGGTTAGCCATTGGTTCTCCCAAACTTCCTCGAGTCCCTTACAAAAATCTTCTAGTGGAGGAAGGGTCGGTCGAGTTACCAAAATCGGTTTCTCGAACGGGGTGATAGGCCTGGTCTGGTTGCTGGCCGATTCTTTCAATTGAGACTTCATGGTTATCTTTATATCGACCCCCTTCCTGTTCAACATTATCATACAACACGATAATGAAAGAGAAATAACTTGATTCTTTCGCATGACTCCT
>JAJDBZ010000284.1 GCA_029261095.1 Candidatus Omnitrophota bacterium
GCCAAACCTCCGCCCTGGCCTTGGAGCGCCCGGTTTTCTCGAAACAGACATCGAACGAAATCCACTCTTTGGTCGAGAGGGCCACTTTGAAAGATGGTGGCGCCCCCACCCTCTCCCATCGAAGTCGTATTCCTTTCGAATGTACAATCCTCGACCCGTGCGGTGGCCCGATGGAAGTAGGTGGGAGCGTAGAAGATGGTGGTCGAATCGCGAACAATGCAATTGGTTAACTGGAGATCGGCCACTTGTTCAACAAAGAGGGCACTTCCGTAAGAAGATTGCGCTCCTTCCAGGGTCAGACTCTGAAGAGTGACCCCTGTCGCGGCTGCGACAACAACTAGAGTGACTCCCTCTGTAGCTGGCCGGATAGTGACATCTTCGGGCCGATTTCCGAGGCCGAGTAAAAGGACATCGTCAAGGAAGATTTCAATACGCGAATCCAAAGTGTATGTCCCGGTGACGAAGTGGATCTCATCGCCTTCCATAAGTAGGCTTTCGGCGCCCGCGAGTTCGAGTTCGTTACTGACAGTGTATGTGGCGGAGTGAGAGAAATGGGTGGGTAGTATTCCAAGCGAGGTCAGAGAAATGCCGAGCAATAGGAGTCCTTTTCGATAAGCCGACATGACTTTCCTCCCGTCTCGCTTCTAAAGACAAAATCTACAAGCCGATGCGACACTCCGGTCCGAGAGCACCAGATTGGAAGGGTATCGAATATCTCGAGTTCCCGTCAATTAGGTTTTGGTGGGACTCGTGAAATCTTTTCGAGACCCGACATCTTGTGATTGGTTTTGTGTATAATAGATCATGGAGCTCTAAGCCAAATTATTTCGACTTAGCGCTGAATGACCTGATGGGGAGGAAACCAATGCTTGTCGCTTACCCTGAATCCTTCATGCGGAAGATATTCTTTCCGCTTTCTGTATTCTTGATTTCGCTGATCCCAACAGCGGTGCGGGTGGAAGCGGCTACATTTTATGTGTCGGAAAGCGCCACTGGCCAGAACAACGGGACGAGCTGGACCGATGCGTATGACGATCTTCAAACGATCTTGCAAAGCATTTCCCCCGCGGGCGATGAAATCTGGGTGGCGGAGGGAGTTTACGTTCCAGGATCCTCGCCAGGGGATACTTTTGACCTCCCATCCGATACCTCCATTTACGGAGGTTTCCCTGGAAATCCAGGTCAGGAAGGTCTGTTCGATATCCGAGACCCGTTTGCGTTTCCGTCCATATTGAGCGGTGACATTTTGGGAGACGATCTTGATCCGAATGGCGATTCGATCGCGGACAGCACATCGGAGATCCAGGGTACGAATTGTTTTCATGTTGTCACCGCGGTGGGTGTTAATAATTCGACTGTCCTTGATGGTTTCTTTATCACTGCAGGGCAAGCAAACGGCGGGGGCATCGATGGTAATGGTGGGGGAATGGTCATCTCAACCGCCGATCCGATACTGAGAAACCTGGTTTTTTCGGGGAACATGGCGATGAATGGCGGTGGAGCAATCGATGTCAGTAATTCGGTCCAAACGATGATGGCCGACATCGAGTTTTTCGGAAACTGGGCAGGCGGAGTCGGCGGCGCGATGCGTGTGACGATGGCCAACCTGAATGTCATGCGGGGATTGTTTCTCCAGAACGCCGCGACCGATGGAGGAGCCATTCACAGCACAGCTCAAATGTCGGACCCCAGTATGGGACTCTACTTGGACATCCATTTTCTTGGAAACCGGTCCGCGAATAGTGGTGGAGCCTATCATGGAACATTCAGCAACGACGAGTTCGTCAACGTCGTCTACTCCGGAAACACTTCAGTAGAGAATGGAGGAGCCATTTTTGCCCAAGACAGCCGTTTGAGAATGATCAACTCCACAGTCGCCAACAATTTTGCGGGAGAGAATGGCGGCGGAATTCGTGGAGATACCGAGAGATCCTTCATCTTCAATTCGATCCTTTGGGGAAATCGAGATACAGACTTCCTCGGATTGACCGAGCAACTTTCAGGAACTTTTGATGTCGTAGATACATTGATCGAGGGAGGATGTTTGGGAAACGCAACTTGTATCGGCAATTCTTTTTCGGCCGATCCTCAGTTTATCGATGCGGATGGAACTGACAATACATTTGGGACTTTCGACGATAACCTTGAAATCGGACCGAGTTCTCCCGCAATCGATTCAGGAAGCCTTCAACATCTTCCAGTGGATGTGACCCAGGACATCATCGGGGCAACCAGGGTAGTGAATGGTAAAGTGGATCAAGGCGCTTACGAGGCACAGGAGGTTCTCCTCCAGAAACCTGCCAATGTGCGCGCAGCCGGAGCGGAAGGATCCGTCCGGATTGTTTGGGATTCCAATCCCGAATCGTATCTCGCTGGGTATAACATTTATCGATCCACAAGTCCGTTTTTTGTCCCAACAAATCAGATCAGATTAAATTTGGATGGTGTGTTGCTAGACCCCACTTTTGTGGACACTTCACTCCCGCCCTTGCCACCGAGTACACCACTTTATTATCAAGTGGAAGCAGTAGCGGCCACTCAAGGGATCCAGTTGACCGCGCGGAGTGAGTCTGCGGAGGCGACATTGGGTGAGTATGTCCTTTATCTTCCCGCGATTCGTGCTTCAACCCTAGAGACTCCTTCCCGATATCCCATCTCGATACTGAACGCGAGAGGCTTGATCGAAAGTGGACTTGAGTTGGTCCTGATGTATCCAGACATTGTCGAAAACGTTTCGTTTGAACGGACTGCCCTTTCGGAAGATTTCTTGAATATCACCGCTGAAGTCTTTCCGGCGAGTGGACATATTCGGATCTTCGATGGCAGCTTTAAGGGTATCCCCTCTCCGGGAGTGCTTAACGGTGAGGGAAGCCTTTTCAATCTTACATTTGATGTGAAGGATTCGATCCCTCAGGGAACTGTGGGATCCTTTGTGCTTGACGGGACTGCATCCCAAGTCCAAACCGCTGGTGGAACTTTTTCATCCCCACGGGTGATCGGTCCGGGATTGATAGAACTCCATGATAAATATCGTTTGGGCGATCTGAATGGGGATGGGATCGCATCCGCATCGGATGTGGTTTTCGCAGCCTCTTTCGCCTTGGGTGTTCCATTCACCGACCTTGAACTGATGGCGGGAGACATCAACGCCGATGGCCTCATCGACATCGCGGATCTAAACCTGATCCGTTCGCGCGCGGGACTCAAGAAATCTAATGGTGGGGAGGGGAGTCCGGCCAAGGGTGGAGTGCCAGGGACTTTTCAGGTTCAGTTGGTTGATAATTCTTTCATGATGCTTCCAGGAACAGTCCAGATGGCGGTTAGTATGACACCGCCCATGGGAGAACCCGGATTGATGGCGGGAGCGGCAATGACCATCGATTATGCAAGCGACTTGGTCGAACTGGACGGTGTCCAACTATCAGGGAGTACCTTCGACGATCTCTTTTATGATCAAAGGGACTATAGTCGGCATTTTAGCGAAGGCCGCGTTCGGGTAATCGTATCCTCGCCCACCGATAAAATGGTGGGCGGAGAGGTTCTGAAGTTGAATCTGAAGAGCAAGGGAACTCCAATGGCTTCGGAAACGCTTCTCCAACCGAAGACAATCAAACTCTCCAAGAGCAACGGGAGCGACGAGGATTGGGAGTTTGTGATTCAACCCGTAGATGGAACGCTTTTCTTTACCACGCCATCGCCCACGGCGACATTGACATTCACCGAAACACCCACGCCAACAGAAACCTCGACATCAACCCCCCCGATGTCGACCGCCACATTCACCCCGACCGCGACCGGTACTTCGACACCGACCGAAACCGCGACAAGTACACCGACCGAAACAGAGACTGAAACCTCGACTCCGACGACGTCGAGGACTCTAACCGCAACACCCACTACCACAGCCACGGGCACAATCGATCTCGATTTCTGCCCCGATGGGAAGATCGATGTCAATGATTTGCTTAAGTATTTGGAGGCGTTCAGGGAGCAGCACTTGGAAGATTGAGATCCGAATCAAACCTCTAGGGACACCTAAAACCGGCTGATATCCCGTCCAAAGAGGAAGGTCCGAAACCAGTCGAAGAGCACCATGAATTTGTTCTTGAGGCTAACCAGTTTGGTCAGGTAGGCGGACCGCCAAAAAAGCCACGTGGTGAATCCGGCACCCTCAAAATTGGGGAGATCGGCCAAGGCCTTTCGGCCGCCAATGTAGGCAAGCATTCCAAGGTGTTTGTATTCAAAGGGTTTTTGACTTCTTCCTTTTGCGATTCGGTTCAGGTGCCGGGCCAGATAGTCTCCCTCTTGTTGAGCCACTTGTGCAGTGGGGGGAAATTCCTTGCCACGCATATTGGCGCAGTCGCCGATAGCATAGATCTCTTCTTTTCCTTCGATGCGCAGGAACTCATCGATAAGAATCCTTCCCGCCTTGTCTTTCTCCACGGGGAGTTCATCAATGAAGGGGACGGGGGCGTTTCCGGTACACCAAAGGGTGAGCCCACATTCGACCTTATGACCCTCCTGAAGTGTTATGCCATCCGCCTCAACTACCTTGACTATTGACTGTGTCCGCACCTCTATCTTCTCGCGATCAAAGACCTCGCGGGCATATTTCCGAAGTTCCTGAGTAAATGAACCGAGGATCTCATCCATGGCATCGACCAGTGTGATTCGCACCTCGGATGCAAGAAGTGGGAACGCATGGTTCAGGTCCTCTTCCAAAAAATCATGCAACTCCGCGGCAAATTCCACCCCAGTCGGGCCTCCCCCGACGACCACAAAATGGAGGAGTCGTTTCCGTTCTTCGGCACTCAGGTTAGGCAGGCTGGCGCTCTCGAAATTCGAGATCAAGCTTTGACGGATCGCGCGGGCATCGGAGTGGTTTTTCAGAAAAAGGGCATGTTCCTCCACTCCGGGAACATTGAAAGTGTTGATCTGTGCCCCGACTCCTATGACGAGGATATCGTAGGTAATCTCAAAGCGTTCTCCGTCGCCGGTGGGATGACAGGTGACAATCTGGTTTTCAATGTCGATCTTCTCAGCGGAGGCTTGCAGGTAGCGAACGTTCCCGCGGATGTGTCTGATGGGTTCGATAATGCTCCGAAACTCATTGGTTCCCACGGTTGTGCTGGGAAGGAGCGGGGTGAAAAGAAAATGATTGCGTGGACTGACCACGGTCACGTCGTAATGCTTCAGTCCGATCTTTCGAACAAGGCTGCAAGCGCCGAAACCGGTTCCGAGAACGAGGAGTCGTTTTAGGAGAGAGGAGTCTTGGGAAGTCATGGAAAGGCTATTTGTGATGAAGAGTTCAAGCGAGGAGTCCTCAAAGGAACTCCTCGCTGATCACTGTTATTGATATCTTTCAAGAAGTTTCTTACAGGCAATGACACCCTCTTTTTCGGAGAGACGGCTTCCCTCGAATTCGATTCCGACCCAACCATCGTAGCCGGCATCGAGGACGATATTCATCATTTTGTCGTAATCGATCTTGGTTTCGTTTCCGGTTTGCGGATCGAAGTCATACGCCTTAGCGCTGACCGCTTTCGCATAGGGCATCATTTTTTTGACAGCCTCGTACTTATCCACCTCGTCGGGGAAGTTGCCGAAATCGGGGAGAGTTCCAAAATTCGGTTTGCCGACTGCTTCCATCAATTCCACCAGATCATCGGGGTAGGAAGAGAGCCCGCCATGGTTCTCGATAATGACATTGATATTGGCTTGGGCGGCGTATTCCGAAAGGGCTGAAAAACTTTCAGCGGCACGTTTGATGGCTTCTTTATCGCCCGGTTTCGCATGTCCCGAGTTGCAACGAATGCTGTGACAACCCAGGACATCGGCGATGTCGACCCATTTGTGATGGTTTTTTGCCGACTGCATCCGAAGGTTTTTGTCTTCCGAAGCCATATCGCCTTCGTCATCGCACATGATGAGCAGGATTTCGACATCGTTGTCGGCACATGCTTTCTTGAATCGATTGAGGTAACCATACTGCGGAGCCTCGAAAAATCGGTTGACAAGTTCGAGACCGTGGATCCCGACAGATGCGCAGAATTCCGGTTGCTGCATCATCGACATTTCGCCTGCGAAGAAGGCTTTGTGCATCGACCATGCGGCGACCGAGATTCGAAATTTCTTATCGCTCGCTGCCATTGCTTGCTTTGAAAGCGCAGCCGCGGCAAGGGTGGTCAAGCCTGCGGTTTTCACAAAATCACGTCTTTCCATCATTCGAAGCCTCCAAGTTGTTGATCGTCTAGATTTGGAAGGGGAACACTTTAACCCCACAGGACCGGCTCGCGGTCGCAATATCAAGTAGGTTAGACCTGGAAGTCGTGCGTGGAAAGATGGAGGCAACCCTTTTATTTCTTAGGGTTTACGGAATTGCCGAAAGGGGGAGTGACTCTCGCCCCTTTCCTTCGTTATATCTTATAATCGAGATATAACGATATTCATGATAATGGGAGTCGATATGAACTCAACCGATTCCGAGACCGATGCGTTCAGGGAGGCGGCGGAATGTCTGAAGACACTCGGGCACCCCGCTCGACTTCGGATCATCGATTTACTCCTTCAGGGGCGATACACAGTCGGCGAACTGGCCGATGCCTGTTCCATCCCCAGCCATGTCGCTTCAGAGCATCTACGTCTCCTCAAAATATGTGGGTTTCTGGGAAGCGAACGGGACGGGCGAAGGATCTATTACCATGTTTCCGAACCTCATCTCGAAGATTTAATGGGTTGTCTTCGATCCCGATTCGGAGTGCAGGCGACCGGCTCATCTGGAGGCGAATAGAAGATGGAAAGGAATGGAAAAATGTCGGAATTGACAATGTCGGTTCAAGCAGTCACAGGACAAATGAGAGAGGGAGATTTTCTGATCGACGTACGCACTCCAGTGGAGTTCGAGTCGAGTCACCCGACAGGTGCTCAGAATATTCCACTTGACCAGATCGACTCACAAGAAACTCTGAACGCTTTCAGGAGCAGTGAAAACAGAGACATCTATCTGATTTGCCAATCGGGCACTCGAGCCAAGATGGCCCAGCAGAAACTCAAGAAGCACTGTATCGAAGGAACGATCGTCATCGAGGGGGGATTGAATGCGTGGAAAGAGGCAGACCTCCCCACCCTCAATGGAAAAAAATCGATTTCACTCGAACGCCAGGTCCGGATAGTGGCTGGGTCGATCGTGGTTCTGGGGACACTGATCGGATGGGGGATCCATCCAACTGGATTCGCCCTTTCAGCGTTTGTCGGCGCGGGACTTGTTTTCGCGGGTATCACGGACACCTGTGGAATGGCGATTCTGCTATCGAAAATGCCTTGGAATCGGAGAGGTATTTCGCCGGCAGTTCGGGGTTGCTCAGTACAAAGCCAGTGATCGGGAGAGGACAGATGCCAAATTCAAAAGAAATGACCCTGGTGATAGTCGGAGGAGTCGCTGGCGGAGCGAGCGCGGCGACTCGTGCGCGTCGGTGTAATGAAAATGCAAGGATTCTCCTGTACGAAAAAGATGAGCATATTTCATTTGCTAATTGTGGGTTGCCCTACTATATCGGCGGAGAGATTGAGGACCGTGAAAGGCTCTTGGTGGGAAAAGAAGATCTGTTTAGAGACCGTTTCAGGGTAGAAGTCTTTTCGCGTCACCAGGTCATTTCGTTTGACCGAGAGAGCCATACTATCGGGATCGAAAATTTGGAGACAGGAAAGACTGAGTCACAAGCCTACGACAAACTGATTCTTTCTCCGGGTGCATATCCATTCGTACCACCACTCGAGGGACTGGAATCCTCCAATGTCTTCACCCTACGCAACCTCCGTGACGCGGACAGAATCAAAGAACACATCCAAACACGCGGAATCCGGAACGCAGTGATGGTCGGCGCCGGCTTCATCGGACTCGAGATGGTAGAACAACTTCAAGAACTCGGAATCACCGTATCGCTGATCGAGTTGGCCGATCAGGTCTTGGGCCCCTTAGATCCGGAAATGGCGGTGACCCTCGAGGAAGATCTCGCGAAGAATGGCGTCCATCTCTACCTGGGGGATCAGGTAGATTCATTAAACGTTTCCAATCGGGTGGTCCATTCAGTGAGCCTGCGGAGCGGGACAGAGATTCAAACCGATCTAGTGATCTTTGGAATCGGAGTCCGGCCAAACACCCAACTCGCCGTGAATAGTGGGCTGGAGATCGGTCCGATGGGAGGAATCCGTGTCGACCCATTCATGCGGACCTCGGACGCGGACATTTACGCGGTGGGAGATGCGGTCGAATACCCTCATGGTCTTCTCGATCATCCCATGAGAGTTGCCTTAGGGGGTCCCGCCAACCGAGCGGGACGAATCGCCGGAGAACATGCGGTGACGGGAGACTCGGTTCCCTTCACTCCTGTTTTGGGGACATCCATTGTGAGAGTCTTTTCCAAAACGGTGGCCATGACTGGCTTGTCAGATAAGCAGGCGAAGAAGGAAGAGATCTCACATAAATCGCTATACATCAGCGCCGGAGACCATGCGGGTTATTACCCTGGAAGTGAGGAGATGATTCTCAAACTCACCTACGACCCCACAAATCGAAAAGTCCTGGGTGCGCAGATCGTGGGCGGCAAAGGAGTCGACAAACGAATCGATATTCTCGCGACTGCCATTCATTTCGGGGGTACGGTGGATGATCTCGCCGGATTGGATTTAGCCTACGCGCCCCCCTATGGGAGTGCGAAGGACCCAGTTCATCTGGCGGGTTTTGTTGCCCAGAACGATTTGAATGGGAGTTCGCCTGTTTTGGGTGGAGCGGACGATTGGGAAGGTCGGACCCTTTTGGACATTCGGACCGACCCAGAATTCGATCGGGAGCACCTTGATGAGGCTATCCATATTCCCCTGGATGATTTGAGAAACCGTCGGGAGATACTGACAGGCCATGACCGGATCGCCGTGGTCTGCGAATCCGGGAAGCGCGGACATGTCGCGACTCGAATCCTCAAGCAGTCCGGATTTGACGATGTGTTGAATGTCAGTGGGGGGATGAAGGTCCTGCGAAAAAAACAGAAGAGCCGCCCAGCGGAAGTCTGAGGGGTCCTATACGTCCTCGGAGGAATCGATCTTCTTGTTCTCTTCCTCATTTTCTTCTTCTTCAACCGCTCGCAGTCCGCTTTTGAATTCGCGGATTCCGCTACCAAGGGAACGGCCGAGTTCCGGGATTCGTGAGGCTCCGAAAAGCAACACCATCACGAAGAGAATGATTAGGAGTTCATGTCCTCCAAGTCCGAGCATCTGATTGAGTCCTTTAAAACTGATCGAATTGGATCGATAACGCCTCCTGTATGAGGCGTTTATCAATCTCAACGTTCTTAATCATACCGCTTTCCAGGGGCCAATTTCAATCCACCGGGTTCTTAAGCGTTCCAAACAGCCCCACTCTCCCGTTAAATAGTGAATTCAGGTAAGTTTCGTCCCCGTCTTTGTCAAAGTCGAGAAAATCTTTTTACTATCTAGGTGGATGCGCATGGAGCCTCGTGTAGGATACTTGAAACTCTCATTTTTTGTCGGGGTATGGCTGCTTCATTTACTCCCATTCAGTAGCACACAATCCATTGCATACGGAAGCGACGCCCCGAAGGCACTCATGGCTTTTCAAGATGGAACCCTTGAGATGGATGACCGGGGATTAACCTTTTCCTACATCCCATTTCTGACAACTCCTGCCGCATGGTCCCCTGCGCTCCCACAGTATTACGGACAACCGGTGGAACCTGTGCGGCCTTTGCAGGGGCTAGGTGGGTCGCTTTCGATTGGCATCCTAGACAACGACAACAAACTCAAACCCTTCGAACCTGTGATCGGAGAGGAAGCGGCTAGTTCGTGGCGCGTCACATTCAGAGATGAAGAGTCGAGCCTTGTCGCTAATGCTTTCACACTTCCTAATCAGAAGGGAGTATCGTTTGAAGTCGAGGAAGTGGATCTCGGTGGTGGGTCGAGGAATCTCGGAATTGATATTACCGCGCCTTCGCATCGACTTCTTTGGGCGAGTCCAGGAAAAAAAGAACGACATGACTGGGGGCAACCCCAATGGGAATGGGATGAGAATCTTCGTTGTCTTATCCAGGGTTATTCCACCCCGGTCGATGCCACTCGGTCGATGATTACAGGGCTGTGGTTTTCTAAAGAGATCAGCCCCGAGGCGTCTATAGAAGATGACCCAGAAGGGATCGAGGCATCCCGAATTCTTGTGACTTTGAACCTTAAGGAAAGCAACACTTTCCGGTTCGGATTCCTCCATGCGGACAACCTCGCCGCCTTAAAATCCATGGTCGAAGATGTGAGAAAGTTCTCCTCAGCAAAGTCGGATGACAAATGGAGTGCATGGCTTGCCGAATGCAGCGAAAGAATTGCAAGTCATCTGATCTCGGAGAGTACTGGAACTCTCAAAATCTCCGATGCCGACCGTGTGATTCTGAATGACAAGCTGGTAGAGACAAGGCAGCTTTTTTTATCCAACGGCATGGTCCTCTCGCGCCCCATGGCTCAGGGGGAGTTGCCTTACTCTCTGAAGAAACAAGGAATCGCTCTTCACTATTGGAAGAAGTTGGGCCTGGATTTTCCATTCGCCGAGGGCTGGCGAGATTTGGTTCGTTTTCACCCCGCGATAGAACGGACCATACCCATTAAACCTTTTCGGGGTGACAACATTCGGAGCGTGCTCAGGTCGCGGCCTATAGTGATCACCGCTCCCGATCCTGAAGATCCACCCACTAAGGACGCTTTTGATGTCCTTCTTGGGTACATCATCAATGGCGGACAGGTCACTCTGGTGGATGGGTACTCTGGTTTTATGGGGAAGGAGGGGTGGTGGACCGAAGCGGGGGCGACCGACCCCGCAGACTATGCTCTACGTGTGCTGGGAGTCCCAGTCGATTTTGAGTCAAGGAAAGTCCTCGACTCGGAGGGGCTGTCTGATGATCGGAACACTTTTTCTCTCGGGATGGATCCGGTAGAGGTCCACACTATTGCGGAGGAACATGGCGCCCTCAGGTTCTCGGTCAATGGGCCAGGAGTCCTTTTGGTGGCTGCGAAAGATGAATCAGATCCGGCGGGTATCGTTCTCAAGTCCGGCCAAATCGGAGGATCGGATTTCGAAGTCCTGACACCCTCTGAAGACAAGATCCTCGCCGCCAGTCATCAACCCGAACTTGCATGGACTCTAGAGGGTCTCCCGTCGGGGAGGCGCTTAAGAGGCGAAGGTTTTGTGGTTTACCAGCTTCCGAGCGATGCCTCCGTGACTTGTGAACTCGATGTGGAAGGAGACGTGGCGCTGTTTGTTGGTAAGGAAGTTCCACCATCCGAACACATTCTCTTGAAGAAAGTTGTACAGGCTTGGTTTCATCGGGCACTTTTAACATTACCCGTATCGCGATCAGCACATCCGGTGGTTTATGATGGGACCTACACTTGCCGGATCTTCGATGTAACGGGAACAGAAGTCGCGCCCATCCTCTTCCACCAGATCGGGCGAGGGAGCCTCGCCTGGGTAGGGTTGCCGGTAGATTATGTTCGGCTCGGGAGCGATGGTGGAACCGATGCTCAGAAATCCCTTCGTGCGGACCCTTGTTACGACCTCATTCGGATGACTCTGGCGGTTCATGATCCTCGTCAGGCCGGAGGTCAGCAGGCGGGAACAACACCGAGCTCGGTGTGGACAGATCGACTCAATTCTAGAAATTCAGAAGCGCCAAATCCTGAGTCTCTTTTTTATGCATGGCAAAGTATTCATCAGATGGGCCCAAATGCCGGGAACCCATCGTTTTGGGTTTGGGCATTCTCGCACTTCATCGAATCTCTGAGGAGCAATGATTGGGATTGGGATTGGGAGTCGGTGAATGGGACTGAACTCTATGCAGTTCCAGGAAACGAAAGGGAGCAAGTCGACCTCTACTTACAGGCGTTTCGGTATGCAGTGTACAGAGATGTCGAGGGAGCCGCGGCGAATTTAGGCCGCTCTTGGCATCGTGAGCACACAACCAAAATAGCGGACCGTATGGAAGCGGACTTGTCGGAATATTTGAAGTTGGACTCGCCCAACCCTTGGGTGGCGAGGCAGGTGGAATCGGGGACTCTGACGCAGGAGATCCCGATCGATGAAGTCTACGAAGAAACAGCATTAGCAGTTGCGCTCCTTGAGGGGGATCGGTTTCCCGGTGGGGAGTCTTCTCGCCAGAAATACTTGAACCTCCTCTTAAACAACAAGCCAGAGAATCCCGATTCGCGGACAGCCGCGATGCTCTCTGTTCTGGATCGAATTGGGGGCAACGCATACGGGGCCCAAATCCTGTCGTCAACTAGCGATATGAGTCATGGTTCTGTTGAGATTTCGGATTGGGTTCCGGCCCTGTATGGTCTGTGTCTCGATTCCATTAGTGCCGATCAAAAGAAATAGCTTGCCTCGACCTGCTCGATCTACCATATTGGCCTTTTCAAGCCGATGTTTGGGAGGTCGCAGAAGATGACAAAGGTTTCTAGAAGAGCATTTATCGGTTCACTTAGCGCGGGGGCATTTGTAGCTTGCTCGGACCGCTACGGGTTTCTTTCCAGGAGTCATGCGGAAATCACGGAACGTTTATCCTCGATGAAAATCACCAAAATCGAAGCCTTCCCGGTCTACCCACGGTCGGTTTTTGTCCGCATCGAAACAGATGAAGGCATTGTCGGATGGGGTGAACCCAGTCTGGAGGGACATGCCGAAACACAGGTCACTGCGGTCAACGAACTGGCCCGATACCTGTTGGAGAAGAACCCATTCGAGATCGAACGACATTGGCAAGCCATGTACCGTGGCGATTTCTATAAGGGCGGACCAGTGCTGACCAGCGCGATTAGCGGGGTCGATCAAGCGCTTTGGGACATCCTTGGCAAGTCTCTTGGGCAACCTGTTCATCAGCTCCTGGGAGGGCGATGCCGGGACAAGATCAAGATCTACACTGGAATCGGCGGAAGCGATACCAAAGAGATTACTGACAGCGTTCAACGGTCCATCGGTGGGGGATATCGAGCCGGAAAGTGGTGTCCGGTCGATGAAACCGAGATCCT
>JAJDBZ010000285.1 GCA_029261095.1 Candidatus Omnitrophota bacterium
GTCCCCCGTAATGGCCGAGTTTCGAATCACCGACGAGGATGGCCGAGTCTATCCAGCGCGCGCCAGAAGGTTGGCGCCTGATTTTTTCTTTCACGATCAGGTTTATCGTCAGGATGGAGAGACCCTTCTGTTGCCGCCGGGTGAGTACACTGTCCAATACACCCGCGGTCCCGAGTATTTGAGAAAGACCAAGACAATCGAAGTTCCCAATGAAAAGACCTATGAAGTCGCCTTCGAACTCGAACGCTGGATCCATATCGCCAAAGAGGGCTGGAGATCCGGCGACCACCATGTCCATGCCGCGGGTTGTTCGCATTATGACGCACCGACACAAGGTGTAACTCCTCAGGATATGTGGCGTCATATTCTTGGCGAAGACCTCAATGTCGGTTGTGTCCTGACATGGGGGCCTTGTTGGTACCATCAAAAACAGTTCTTCGAGGGCGAAACGAGTGACCTGTCCACTGACGATTATGTGATGCGCTACGATGTCGAGGTTTCGGGGTTCCCTTCCTCACATGCCGGTCACCTCTCCTTGCTCCGTTTGACCGAGGATGATTACAAGGGAGTCAAGACTATCGAGGAGTGGCCGAGCTGGGACCTTCCGGTTTTGAAGTGGTGTCAGGAGCAGGGTGGGGTCGCGGGCTTTTCTCATAGCGGTTGGGGGCTGGCGGTTGATGATGATTCCTTCCCCAGTTACGAAATGCCTCCTTTCGATGGCATCGGTGCGAATGAATACATTGTGGATGTGGTCCATGGCGCGGTCGATTTTATCTCGGCGGTCGACACTCCCATCGTGTGGGAACTCAGCATCTGGTACCACACACTCAACTGTGGGTACCGTACCGCGATCAGCGGCGAAACCGATTTTCCCTGTATTTATGGGGACCGTGTTGGTCTCGGCCGATCCTATGTGAAGATGCCCGAGGGACCCATCGATTACGATCAATGGGCCTATGGGATTCGCGATGGCCGTAATTACGCCTCGGACGGGTTCAGTCACCTCTTGGATTTTAAGGTCGACGATGTGGCGATGGGGGAATCGACGAACGATGGGGCCTTGAGCCAGGTCGATTTACCGGAGGCCGCCACAGTGACCGTGTCAGCGCGTGTGTCGGCATTCTTGGAAGAGGAAATCGATCGTAAAATTAAACAGAGACCGCTCGATTCAAAACCCTATTGGCACATCGAACGATCCAGGATCGACGAGACCCGAAAGGTTCCGCTTGAGGTGGTGGTGAATGGGAAGCCGGTAAAGACTGTGGAGATCGAGGCCGATGGCAAGATCAACGATCTGTCCCTTGAAGTCCCCATTCAAGAATCCAGTTGGATCGCGCTGAGGGTATTCCCTTCCGCGCATACCAACCCCATCTATGCCATTGTTGACAACCAACCGATTCGAGCCAGTGAAGAGAGCGCGGAGTGGTGTTTAGAAGCAGTGGATGTCTGTTGGAAACAGAAGTCGAAAAAGTACCGCGCCGAGGAATTGGATGAAGCCGAAGCGGCCTACGATGTAGCGCGAAGAGCATACCGTGAAGTTCTCAATGAGATTCGTGGTGTCGACACGGACAAGCAATCCCGATCCAATTGATGTGTCGCGAGTCCCCTTCGAATCCCTGAGGAGGGGACTCATTCTTTTACTCTATCTTTCCCAGGCGGGGGAGTGGATTCTCCCCCGCCCAGTCTCATTTACATCCTAGAAAGGGATTCACATGACAATTTTCAATAAGATTCGGGTGGCTCTGGTTACTGGAATCCTCCTCGTTTCGACACTGGCCGCTTGGAACCACGTCGATGACGGCTCGGAACCTTCGCTCTCGCTGGTCCCGGAAAAAGTTCGGACACAAGATTGGCCCAACGCCAATATCGATTCGGTCGCCTTATGGCGCGGAGAGGGAAATCGGAACTGGTTGTTCGTTACAGGAAAGACCTCGAACCTAGTCTATGTGTGTGACGCTATCACGGGGGAACGGGTCCACACCATAGGCTCGGAGGAAGTGGATGATGCCTCTCTCAGTCGGCCCAATGGAGTCTTGGCGGTCGATGATGTGCTGTATGTGGTCGAGCGAGACAATACCAGAGTCCAGGTCTTTTCATTGCCAACTCTCCATTCGATTGGGACTTTTGGAGAGGGTGACTTGAAGTATCCCTACGGAATAACGGTTCGGGATCGAGAGTCGCACCACGAGGTTTTTATCACCGACAACTACGATGCGCTCGATGCCGAAGGAAATCCGGTCCCTCTCGATGGGAGGATCAAACAATTCGAGATCAAATTCGCCGGTGATCATCTAACTGCAACTCTCAAGAAATCCTTTGGCCCGCGGGAGGGGAGTGACACACTGGTTGAAGTGGAGACCCTTTTAGCCGATCCGACTTCGGAGCGCCTCCTTGTCTGCGATGAAGTCAATCTATGGGTCGAGGTTTATAATTCGGATGGAGTCTCGACGGGGGAACGAATTGGTGAGGGGACGATCGAGTTCGAACCGGAAGGAATGATTTTTGTAGAGAAGACAACCCTCCATCCCGATGGGGTGTTGGTGGTGACCGACCAGGGACGCGAGCAGACCATTCTCCGCATCTACTCCCCGGATGGTAAAAAATATTTGGGGGCTTTTTCTGGTGAGCCGAATTTGGCCAACACGGATGGGATCTGTTTCTTTCCCGGTTCCTTTGGACCTTTCGAGAAAGGGGCGCTCTTCTGTGTTCACGACGACCTTCGGGTCCAGGGTTATTCTTGGGGGGATGTGGAGAAGGGGTTTAGTAAGAGCGAATAACCGTAGCGCCGTCTTCTAGACGGCCCGCCCTGACCAGCCGTCTGGAAGACGGCGCTACGGCGCAGATTCCACGAAAGCAGCCTATTTCTTATGATCCCCCACCTTCGGTGCTTGCGGGTTCACTCCCGGGCCAAAGTAGCGGAGGAGAATGAGGGGGCATTCCTCGGCGGTGTTCTCAACCACATACCCCTCTTTCGCCCGCTTCTCGGTAATGAAAACCTCGTCTTCGGTCATCTCACCGAATCGGATGAGGGAGGGGCATTCCAGAGGCAGGTTGCCGATGCGGCCTCGGCCCTGGGTGACGATGACTCCTGAGGCGCCATCGTCTTTGATGGTCGCTTTTTTCCCGGGCATGACAGTCAGTTCTTTGGCAGAGAAGAGTTGTTCTCCATCGACAGTTCCATAGACAATCCATTTATCGACATAGCCTTCGCTCTCGGTGTCGCCATCGGGGATCGGTTCGAGGTAGTTTGAGTCCTTGAAGTTGGCGTCGACATTCTTTTCCCAATCAAGTTGTTCCACGAGGTAATCGAGGTCCTGATGCTTGTCCTTCGGAACATCTTTCACGAGGAGATCCCAGGGGACCATGCGTCCCTCAACCAGGGATTGATACATACCGAAGACATCGCTCCCCCATTGGGGTTCGTAAGTGACAAGCGAACCGGGGGCATGGAGGACACAAGGGGGAATCAACCAGCCGGTGCCGGGTTTGAGGCGGTAGGCTTTGGAGAGATCGAGGATGCCATTGTCGCCCTTGTTCCAATCCTCCAGGGTTTTTCGCACATCCTCTTTTCGGGTGCCAGGTTCGAGACCCATAAAGGTGTAGGGGAAATTATTTCCGACGGTGTTGAGTTGTGGTGGGAAGTAATAAGATTCGGGCTTCCCTTCTTGGCCGACCTTCGCGGCTTGTTCAGCGTTCTGGTGCATGTGGTGCGGGATGGGGCCCATGTTGTCGAAAAACTTCGAATAGACCGGCCATTTCTTGTATTTATCCCAGATGGCATTCCCAATCAGTTCGCCGCCCAAGGAGGCGACCGCATCGCGCAGGGTGAAGCGACTCCCATTGCTCACACAATAAGAGAGCCCCTCATCATCGACCCGGTTATCGTTGGCCGCCTCGGTGGTCGAGGCGAACCAGCGTTCGTCGATGCCGCCCCGATGGAGACCATAGGCGTAGATGTCGTCCGGGTGGAGTTTGATTCTCCTTCCGGGTTGGAGAAAGGAACGCGGGACCCAATTCGGGGCCAGCCTGAGGATTCCCTCCCCCTCCTCGAGAGCGTTTTTGGCCGCGCCTGCGACCTGGTCGCCATTAATCGTTTTCATCGGTAAAACCTCCATTTGATTGAAACCGGCCATGCGCCGGGGACAGTTATATTTTCAGACCGGGAAAAGTGACTCAAAACGACGAGAATTTCAAGGAAGGGGGGTGGTTCCTCCGAAATCTTCGCTATTTGTCATTTCGAGCAACATGAGAAATCTGATGAAAGCGAACCGCTCCATCGATCTCCCACCACCCCGATCGATCACAGTCTGTTTCAACAGACTTCCATGTGTGTAGCAACGTCAATTTATTGCGTTGCGGGTGATGATCGGTACCGGAGAGTGAGTCGGTCTGATTGAAGTTAAAGGAGCCGACTGGGCGCGCGAGGCCGTCTGGAAGACGGCGTTACGAATAGGATTTAAGCAGAGGCCATCGAAAACGGGTTCTTGGCCTTCTTGTGTTCAGTTTGCTGTGGAGGTTCCTCCTTCACTCGGAACTGTAAAGGGCGGTCTTTGACCTCCTCGAACTCGCCCATGGACCGGAACCGTTTGTATCGGTTCTCGACGAGTTCTTCCGGTGATTGGGTTTGGAGGTCGTGAAGGTTGCGGAGGATCGATTCGCGGAGATTATCGGCGGTTTCTTGCCAGTTCATATGAGCCCCGCCGATGGGTTCTGGGACAACTTCTTCTATGACTCCCAGACGGAGGAGGTCCTCGCCGGTGATTTTCATGGAAGAGACGGCTGAAGCCGCTTTGCCCCGATCCTTAAAGAGGATCGCCGCACAGGCCTCGGGAGTACAGACCGCGTAATAAGCGTTTTGCATCAAGAGCACTCGGTCGCCAACACCAATGGCCAGGGCGCCCCCGCTACCCCCTTCGCCGGTGACCACCACCAATATGGGGACACGCAGGCGCGACATACGCATTAAATTATAGGCGATCGCCTCGGCTTGGCCGCGTTCTTCGCCGCCCATACCGGGATAGGCACCCGCGCTATCGATGAATGTGACGATCGGTTTTCGGAATCGTTCGGCGGTTTCCATGAGACGGAGGGCTTTCCGGAATCCTTCGGGGTTGGGCATGCCAAAATTGCGTTTGAGATTCTCTTCGGTGTCGCGCCCTTTTTGATGGCCGACAATCATGACCGATGTTCCATCCAGATTGGCGAGTCCTCCGACGATGGCGGGGTCCTCTCCAAACTTACGGTCGCCATGGAACTCGATGAAATCGGTGGTGAGCAGACGGATATAATCGAGGCAGTAGGGGCGTTCGGGATGGCGGGCAAGTTGGATTCTTTGGTAGGGGGTCAGATTATAGAAAGTGTCGCGGACTAATTGGTTGCGTCTACGGTGGAGGCTGTCGATCTCATTGGAAATGTCCACGCCCGTTTTCTTGGCATAGTCTTCCTGTTCCTTGATCATTCGATCGAGGTCTTCAATGGGTCGTTCGAATTCGAGATATCGCATAGTTGATTGATCCCCCCAAGTTGGTGTGACCCGGGAACTCCTTTCGGCTAACAGTTTCCTAAAGTTGTTAAGTCGAAAGTCCCATTTTCCCTTTATTCAGGACAACCCCATGAGTATCCCGTGTTTCCAACACCCCTGTCAACAAGTTTTCACAGGAATTCCTAGGTTCCTGCATTGAACACTGAGGTCATTTCGCCCGTTTTCCTGCGTGGGTCAGGTCTTCCAGAATAAGGGGTTTGTCGGCGATAAAGGCCTCGGCTGAATCGCAACCCGCCTGAATCCCCCAAGCCTCCCCCAGGGTGCGAACACTCTTCAAATAATCGGAAATCCCCGTATGACGGTAGTTTTCGGGAAGTTTTGGGTCGATGAATTGGGTGGTGTATGCGGATAGGGTCTCGATTTTTTTCTCGAAGAATGCAGAAGTATCGACTAGGAAGGTGGGGGGGTCAAAGGAATGGATGAGATAATAAAAAAGTCCCTCGGGAGAATGCGGTGAGAGGCTGTCAAGGAATTTAGGGAGACGAGCGAGAAAATAGGCTGACTTGACCAACCTGGCTCCCGCCGTGTGATCGGGGTGGTGGTCCTCCTCCAGGTTGGAAAGGACCCACTTCGGTTTGGATTGACGAATGACACGGACCAGCCGCTCCCGGCTTGAGAGATCATCGGCAACCGATCCATCGGTCAATCCGAGATTGGCTCGGAATGCGGCCCCCAACCGATTGGCCGCTTCCTTGGACTCCGCGATTCGCTCCTCCCCGGTCCCCTTGGTGCCAATTTCGCCTTGGGTGAGGTCAACCAGTCCGACTGTTTGTCCCGCCTCGATCCATTTTAAAAGCGATCCGGCGGCTCCGATTTCGATGTCATCGGGATGAGGGCCGATGGCGAGGATATCGATGGGTTCGATCTTGCCATGGACGAGAAGGTGGTCTTGGACATTCATCTGTCTAGTTTGGCGGTTTGAGTGGATGGAGTCCAGTGAAAATTCTCATCCAATAGAGGAATCCTCGCTGTCCCTTCCCTTCCCTCCGCCCGCGTTACATGATTGAGGCGACCCCTCGATAATTCCATGGATCACAAAACCTCTTTTCTCAATCCCGAACTCCCCGAAGACGAGCGTGAGAAGGAAGCCCTCCGAATCTACTTCGAACTGTACGACCAGGGAAAATTCTATGAATGCCACGATGTCCTCGAGGAATTGTGGCTTGAGATGGGAGCAAGGCGCCGGAGCTTTTATCAGGGCATGCTCCAATGCGCGGTGGCGCGTCACCACGCCGGAAACGGGAATCTCCACGGGGCTAAGATCCTCTATCATGATGGCACTGCGAAGTTGGAGCCATACCGGCCGGAGTTCATGGGGGTGGATTTGGAGGAGTTTTTGAAGGAGTTGAGAGAGGGGTTGCCGGGGGATGTGGTGGGGGATTAGTGGCCGAGTCAATCCGGTGTTATGCGATAGCGGTAGAGCGGGACATTCAGATGTTCCGAGTATTTTTGGAAGGCTTTGTCCAGAGTGAGAATCGGATATCGAGTCCGGGCGGCAACGGCGCAAATCAAGATGTCGATCGATTTCGCGGCTAATCCCAGCGAGAGACAAATGTTTCGAAACTCGGCTGCTGTCTCATAGTCAGAAGTTTGGATCGGTAAGTCTGAGAAATGTCTAGCTTCCCCCCGCAAGCCATCGAAGATTCTCCGGTCCCGGATCCCCGAAAGTAGCTCTTGGCGAACGGGCCCCACCATCAACGCATTATTGTCTGAGATCAATCTCATCAATAGATCGACAACGATCTTCTGTTCCGCATTCAGTTGGTCTTGGTTTCGTCGAAAGGCAAGGGACCAGACCGATGTATCCACCAATACCTTCACCGTTAACCCCGGTCTCGCTCAGCTTTGTAGTTGTATTCCGGGTCATAGTCCACTTTCCCAAAATATTTAAGGATCCCAAGTTGCTTGTTGCGTCGGACGTATTCATCCAAAGCGTGGTTCACCGCATCCTTCTTGGTCTTGAAACCCCCGATCTTCTTCGCTTCTTCGATCAGTTCTTGATTTAAATCCAAATTACTCGCCATGATAAATCACCGCCTTTCACACATGAGTTTACACAAAAGATTGTGTGGATCAAGATCGAATTTTGGACTGACTGGAATTTCGAACTGAAAGCAGTTCTATCGGTGGGAGTTCGGAGAATTCAATCTTCTTCCATCAGGTCTTCAAGGGAGGCCCAGTTGTCGATGTCGACGCCGGGCAATGTCCCTCCCTTTGATTTAGGGATTGGAAGTTTGAAATCCTTCCCGGGAGGCCCTTCCCGCTTTTTAAGGACGAGGACAACTCCCTCTTCGATCAACGAGTCGAGGGTGCGTCCCTCCTCTTCGGCAAGCGCCCTGGCGCGGGCGAGCAGGTCATCGCTGATTTGGAGAGTGATCCTCATGGTTTGAAGGGTATCGGGGTGGACATATTATGTCAAAATGCTGAAGACAATATTTCCGATTTTTCCCTGTGTCCCTACCGACTTTTCTCAGAAATGTTCGGGGAGAGTAAACTCCTCCGTCAATACATCCGGGGGTGAATCCGGCGGATGTTCGCTCTCACTATCCATCGTCCGGACAACGAAAGCCGCCAGTTTTTTTTCTCTGAACATCAAATGGAGAATCCAGTTTTTTGCTCCCAGTTCGAATGGGGTTGAAAGGATGATGGTCCCACTCTCATTAAGGTATGTTCGGTTGCACCAACCGTCAGGCCACTCTTGGTGAGCAATAACTTCACTAACTTCCACAACTGTCATTCCCAATCGAAGACTCTCGTATGTTTGGAGCACGAGGTTTCTGCTCTGCTCCAATTTCCTCGGATCGTTATCCTTCCCATCAAGAAAACTGTTGACTTGTTTCACCCCCCAAATCACCACAGCAATTACACAGAGACAGGTGAGTATTACTCCAGCGGCCTTCCTCGTTAGAGGAGCACTCGCACTGCTGCTGGTTTGGACTGAGGCTGTCATGTTGTCAAGTTTAGCGAGGAAACCCTACGATTTCCAAGGTTATTCACACCACCTCCCGCTTCTCCAAAATTCTCCCCGCGAACTTATGATACAAGAACGAGGCTCCAATCAGCATGACTCCGAGGACGACGAGCGAGAGAACCCGGAAGGGGGTGTCCACATTCGCGAGGTCGTGGAGGAGGACTTTTACGGCGGTGACTCCGAAGAGGGCGATCGATACGGAACGGAGGGGTTTCTGGTTGTGGAGGAAACCGAGGGACATCAGGCCGACCGAGAAGAGGGTCCAGAGCACCGAGAGGGAGGCGTCTCGGGAATCGGTGTCATATTCTGTGAAGAAGGCAACAGTCTCGATGTTGAGTGTGGTGAAGAGGAGGAGGCCGAAGAGGGTTTGGAAGAGTGCGGTCATCGTCTGCCGGCTCTCTCCTAGGAACTCGCCTTTCCTCCCGACCAGTTGGGCAAAGGCGAAAGTGGATCCGACCGCAGTGAGGATCGTGGCCATGCGTTCGACAAGGAGGTGCGAGTAACCATTGAAGTAAACCAACCGCTCGCTGAAACCATAGAGGTCTGTGAAATCATGGTAATAAAGCTTGCCGATGGAGAGAGCGAGAAGTGCGGTCGCTCCGAGGACTGGGAGGCGTTCCTTGAGAGCAAGGCCGATGCCGAGGAGGACGACCGCTTCGAGAAACCAGAAGAGGGTGATCCAGTTGCCGCTCACCAGCAGCGGGACAGTCAGCACCAGGAAGAGCGAGGCCTTTCCAAGGAGATTCACAATAGCGGTCCGGTTTTCCGGGTTGCGCAGATAGATGAGGGTGGCGAGAGCGCCAAAGACTGCGGCGTAGGAAATGCTGGCTACGCTGCTCCAGTTGTCCCATTCGAGATTGAAAAGCCAGGTGTACGAGATTCCGAACGCGATCGCCGCGTTGGGAAAGGTGATCGCGAAATCGGAAAGTTTGGCGGTCTCTTTCGAAACGATCGATCGGAGATAGGGAACCACTGTGTAGGTCAGGAAGAAGAGGTTCACGAAGAACAGGTTTTGTCCGATGAGGTCATCCCCGGTTCCTCGAAGGGTGAGGATTGAAACAAAGTAGATCGCCCAGGTCGCGAGGAACGAGAGGTTGTAAAGCAACCTCCAGCGTTTGAAGAAGGCAATGGAAAGGATGCCCGCGTTCAGGACAGTAATGTAAGAGAGCAGAGTCAGTTGGTTCGAATCCGAGGAGCCGAGGACCATCGGGGAGGCGAACCCGCCGATCAGACCGAGGACCGCGAGCCATTTGGTGTCGTAAAGGACCGCGAGGGCGCAGGCAATGACAGTGACTCCGATCATCAGGCCGAAGGCGGTGGTCGTTGCGATCAGGGCGTAGATCTGGTCTGCGGCGAAGGTGGAGAAATAGAGAGTCGCGATCCCGCCACCAATCAGGTAGAGACCAAAAGTTTTCAGATTCTTTCTCCGGGAGACCTCGCCCGCTCCGAGCAATCCGAGTCCGGTGAAAAAGGCCATGGCGATTCGCATCTCATGGCTGATCCAGTCTTGATCAAAGGAGTATTTGAGGAAGTACCCGACTCCGAGGACCATGGCGGCGATCCCGGCGATGAGCATCCACTTTTGGCCGAAACGGATTTCGGCGGGGGAGTCCGATGAACCCCTCACCGCCTCTGCGCCTACAAAACCCCTCCCTAAATCCCTCCCC
>JAJDBZ010000286.1 GCA_029261095.1 Candidatus Omnitrophota bacterium
AACTCGCCGAGGATATCGAGGCGCAGACCGAAGCGGAGACTCAATTCAAGGCGGACTGATCAATTGAAACCCATGGAGAGAAAACGCATTCAAACGATCTTAAGAATAGGTGTGGGCATTGTGTCCTGCGTCCTTTCTCAGCAACTCGCCCTGTCTGGCCCGTTTGCTTCGCCCGAAGCAATTACCGGGATTGAGGCCCGCTATCGAATGAGTCGCTGCTCGAACGGCCAAATGGCCATCGATTCGGACGGGACCCTTCATGCCACTTATTGGTCGGGAGGACTTTCCACACTGCCTTCCTCTCCGAGTTTCATTTACTACCGCAATTGGAAGATCAATGAGGGATGGTCAAACCAGATTTCCATCGATGACTCGACCGCCGAAGGATCGCATCTCGGGGGACGTCATCCTAGTCTAGCCCTGGATAGTCGTGGGACCGTCTGGATCGCCTGGCACGACCATCGGAATTCTACATCAGCGGCCAATTGGATCGACAATCTGGAAATCTATGTTGACTCCAAGCCGAAGGGGGGAAGTTTTTCTGGAAGCGATCTAAGAATGACGAACACTAACAATTCCCATCTGGGCGACAATGGTTTCACCCCGAAGATTGCTTCGCATCCGGATGGGAGGGTGTCCATTGCCTGGTATGATTTCGGTTTGGATGGAGACATCGCGGATATTTTTCTCAAGACCTCCGACACATTGGGATTGTTCGATCTCGGAGAAACGTTGCCTGCAATGAGAATCACGGACAAAGACGATCGAGGCGGAGTCGTTTCCTACACGGTCCCGGACTTGGCCATCGACTCGGTCGGAAATCACCATTTATGTTGGGTGAGCGGGCTCGGAGCCGCGGCAGACCTTTACTACGCGGAAGCAATCGTAGGCGGGACATTGGTGAATGAAGTCCTCCTTCAACCCGGTGCAACGGATTTCTTCGACCCGCCGCATATCGCCACCTCGGACAACGGGGACATCTGGATTGCATATGGCGATGAAGCCCTCAACGGAATCGGGAACGAGGACATTGTTGTCCTTCGACGTCGCGCCGGGCAGCTCAATTTCGATCCGGCCACACCTCTGCTGACCGACTCGGCTCGCGAATACGGACCCGATATCGAGATCGATTCAAATGGGTTTGTCCATTTGGTCTGGATCGATGAGCGCATGGGGACTCATGTCTATCATGGAATCTTCGAACCCGAAGACCTGACGCTGATCATGGAGGAGAGACTGACTGAAACGGATGGGAGTTGGGAACGACCCTCGATCGCCATCGATGACGAAAACCAGGTCTATGTCTTGTGGGAAGAAGAAATCAGTTTCAACTCAGGAGCGATTTGGTTTTCGACAAACGCGGCTGAAGCGACAAGCGGAGTGAGCCATTGGTCGCGATATGAGTAGTGATCAATCGATCGATCGACCCTCGGTTGTATGAACAATTTTTCCATGCTTGACACCTCGGATGGCGATCATCTTTTCGGCAAGGTGGCGAACTTCTTTGCAACTTCCGCGGAGGATAATGACCTCGAGACAGTTGTCGTTGTCGAGGTGAACATGGGTAGCGGCAACGACCAAATGCGCTTGGTGATGTTGTAGGTCGGTGAGTTTGTCTCCGAGGTCGGAGGTGTGGTGGTCATATATTAAGGTGACAGTTGCGGCCACTTTCTCATCATCCTCGACCCATTCATCATGGACTAATGAATCTCTAATCAGATCTCGAATGGCTTCGGACCGATTCGCATACCCCTTCTTTTCGATCGAGGTGTCGAACTGATGCAGTAATTCTTCAGGTATGGTAATCGTATACCGTTCCATCAGCGGACCATTTCTTCCCCAAAATCTGGCCTCGAATCAATATTTATGGAACATTGGCCAAAACTATGCATTATTGATTTTTCCGTGTTTCTCGTTGACAATAGTCCGCCTCTCGGATAGGCTGAAATATGTGGGGATTCTCGGGGGATAACCGTCCTTTTTTCTTTATTCGGCCAGTGCCTGGATAAGAGGAGTGCTATTATGGGACCAGCAAGCACCGAGTCAACTGCCGGATCGGAACATTCCGAGATCCTTGTTGTCGACCATCTCAACGGATTTGAAGAGATCGAAAAGGTCAAAGGGCAAGTTCGGATGATCCTCCGGTCTGGGCGCGGCAACCTCACCCTTGATTTTGAAAGCCTCAACACAGTTTCGAGTGATCTGATCAATTTCCTTCTGTGGTGCCAAATGGAATGCAGCCGTAATTTCGTCGACTTGAAAGTTCGGCATGTCATGCCGGACGTCCTTCGTGTCCTACGATTCGCCGGCCTCAACCAGGTAGTCATGTTTGAAGACTGAGAAATTGCCAGTCATTTGGGATCGAATCGATCCAGTTGAAAAACCTCTATCGTTTCCTTGGTGCTCCCTCCTTCCTCGATGTCGAAGAGGAAGGCGCGCGACGATATGTGGACCTTGCGTTTTGGGCGGTTGTACTCGGATTCCGCCTCACGGCAGGGCGACGAACAGTTTTCCGTGTTGCGGTTCGATTTGCTTGAGGCTGCGATTGGCCGTAGACACGCCCAGTATAGGGATTATATGCCTGGGGACGGCTGGTGACCGGTCTTTGAAAACTTCCGGGACCGGGAGGTAAGTTGGGCTGGGAAATAACGGGCCCACCGGATCCGCCGCCGCCACCACGAAGTAAGGGGTTGATCCCGAATCCGCTACCAAAGTTGGGCGGAGTCTGAAGGCCGGATGAACCTCCATTCAGAAGAGGTGAAGATTGGGGGGCCTCACGGTTCATGGTCACATAGGGAATAGTCGTTCCGACCTGGATCTGGTTCGGTCGTGTGCCTGGGACTCCAGCCCCTAGCGAAGCACCATACTCGCGTGCGCTGGTTCCGATTCTCTGCACGGTTTGAGCACAGCTTTGACATGTCCATCCATCGACGGCCACGGCGATCAGGAGTGAAAGGAATAATGTGAGGAGTACGATTCGCATGAGATTCGTCCCTGCTTCGGATTTTCCCGGTATTGTTCATTATCGCCCATGATGATGCCCTGTGCAAGGAAGTAGGGCAGAGATTCTGAGGATTTCAAATGAACCGTTGTCCCTTGATTTCCTGCTCAGATTTCCAAAGAATGGGGAACGGGTCATTTCTTGCGATTCATCGGATACATGCTGATGAATCTTGCTTAAGGGGTAAACATGTCCGAGGTCGCGTTCGCGTTGGTGATGCTGCTAACCGCATTTTCTGGAAAGACGGATTTTACGAACTATTTTTCGACTCTTCCCGTCGAATCGATCCAGGTACAGACCAACGAAGCCCCTCTTGAGGAAACTCTCCTTACTGCCGCCAAACGGATGGTGGAGATAAAGACCCCGTACAGGTTCAGCTTTCCCAGTATTGAATACCCTCAGGGAGACGTTTCGCATGAATGGGGACATTGTTGCGATGTCATTGTCCGGGCCTGTCGAGCCGGGGGTATCGATCTTCAACAGCTGGTTTATGAGGATAGCCTTGTCGAACGTGCGAGCTACATCCAGGCCAATCGATATCATCAATTCGCAAGACCTCTGAATCGGAGCTGGATTCATAGGAGAACATCGAATCTCAACCTGTTCCTCGAAAGATTCGCTCTTAGCCTACCCACTCGTTTCGACCCCACCCAACCGGAAGAATGGCAACCCGGCGATATTGTGGTTTATAAAAAGAATGGGAGGGTCACGTGGCATGTCGCCATGGTCTCGGACCAATGGGACGAAGTTAAAGGAGTACCGAAAATCATCGACGCCTGGTTGAACCCCGGGTATGTTTCAGAAAGTCATCTCCTGACTAGCCATGGCCCTATCGCTGGCCACTATCGCCTAACAGAGGATTTTCGAAGTTCATTATCCCAAGATCATCGCAAGGGTGCGGTCGAGTCTTGGATTTCCTTTAGCGGATCGAAACCGCTACCTGAAGAGCGGGTTGTCGATTCAAGCAGCTCTCTCATCCCTTCCTTATCGCCGCAAACATCATCTACAACCCTACCCTTCTTGGGTTTGTTCACCCGTTGAGGATGGGGCTAGTTTAACTTCGTCAGCAAACCCTTTGCCTCTTCCTCCAGATTCTTCCACGTTTCCTGAATCACCTTTTGAAACCTTGCTTGTTTAACTGGTACTGCAATGGTGGGTAGAGAGGGATCGAAGGGCTTTTCAAAAGATTCCCGGGTTTCCAGTACCCGTAGAACGCCAACACCGTTTTGAGTTCGGAAGGGTTTCGGCAGCCACTTGTTGATGCCCGTGGATTCGATGGTCGACCAGATTTCAGGAGATAACTTCCGATTCTCATAATACCACTCGGTGGATTCGGCGGCTGCGGGTAATTTCGAACTCCACTCCTCGAGAACGATGGTAGACGATGCGCCCTTAACGAGTTCTCCCAGGAATTCCTTCATTCTGGATTCGAGTTCGCGGATTTCAAACTCTTTTTCTGCGGGAGTGTGTTCAGTATCGGTCGCCGAAACCGGGACCTCGATCATTTGGATTTTGAACCGAGGGGGTATGATGAATTTTTCTGGGTGGGCGTCGTAATATGCGCGATACTCTTCGGTGGTGGGTTTCGGCATTTCGGAGACGATGCGACCGGCAGTGGCCATGACCCAATAGTAGCTCAACAGTTGTTCCTTTCGTTGGTTCAACTGGGCTATCTGAGTCGGCTGATCCACAAAACCCGCTTCCTTCGCCTCCTGATTCAGGAGCGTGGGGAGAACCAGTTTCTGCCATGTCGTTTCGTTAGCTTTATCCAGAGTGTGACTCATCATCCAGTCCTGCCGGTGGACAGATCGCATGAACACTTTGAAATCTTGGGGATCCCATTTGGTTCCCCCAATTTCGACAACATAGGGACTGATTGGGGTTGAGTGGTGCGCGCCGGGGAGTTGGTGTTCCATCTGAATCTGATGAATTTGATAGCGATCTGGTTGGTCTTTGATTTGGGCGATGTATTCCTGAATCTTTTCCTGTTTAAGGGGACCTTCCAGGAATTGTCGAATGCGGTCTTTGATCTGTTCATAGTCGCTTAGTATCCGTTCTTCTTTCATATTCTGAAGAAGAAGAATTTGGAACCCATACTTCGTTGATATGACCGAGCTAATCTGATTCGGCTTAAGGGAAAGAGCCGTGTCTTTAATGATATCCTGAATGGGTTCCTCGAGGCCAAGTGGGCCGGCGAAGTGAGCACCTTCTTCCGATCCGCATTCGCAATTTTGGCTTATGGTCTTGAACGTCTCGTGATCCACTATCCCTTCTTTGGCGCCAGAGGGAGAAGCATGATCGACTAGTTCGTCATAGGTTTTTGTTATCTGAGATCGGATCTCTTCAATTCCAGCGCTGGTCTTGATCTCAGTCGTGTCACAAAAAATGTAATAAAAACTGAAAGATGCGGGCTCCCTAAATTGGCTGTTGTTTTCTTCATAATAATTTCGAACAGCGTCCTCCTCAACTGTGACATCTCCCACGAGACTCTGAAGGTAAGCATCGATACCGCTGGAATTTTCGAGGGACCACAAGCGCCACTTGAGTTCTGGCGACGTTTCAACCAAGTTCGCCTCTTGCGCCTTCATGGCTCCAAGAGCATCGCGGGCGACCGCGGTTAGCCAATCGGAGGGATCTCCTTGGCCATTAAATCGGGTGCCTGCATTGTTGATGTCCCATTGAGTGATGCGACGATCACCCATTTCGGCAACGACTTGATCGAGTGTTCCCGCCATGGCCAAACAATCGAAGAGTAAAGGAATTCCTAAAAAGATTATGAGCAGTTTTAATGATTTCATGATTCAACCTCAAAAGTTATGATTCGTTCCGCAAAACGTTTAGCTTGTAAAAGTGTATGCGAATGGTCGATTCTAATAGAATCTGGAATGACCCGTGAAGTCCGGCGGATTGTACTCAGTTTGTTGAGCGTGGAACGAGATTCGAATGTTATTTTTGGAAACGTTCTTGAAACAGTTATGGCTCCTTTCGGCTGAGGCGAGTCTTTACCTCTTATTCGGGTTTGCAGTTGCAACTCTTTTACATGCTTTCTTACCCACTGAATCCTTGGTGAGTCTATTGGGCAGAGGAAAGTGGCGCCCTACCGTGTCTGCTGCATTAATTGGAATTCCACTCCCTCTCTGTTCATGTTCGGTGGTTCCAACTGCAGTCGCCATCAGGGAAAAGGGGGCATCGCCTGGAGCGACACTCTCGTTTTTAATATCCACTCCTGAGACCGGAGTCGATTCGATCCTCCTCACCTATGGAATGATGGGCCCGTTCGGGTTGATTCTTGCAATCGCGAGACCGCTGGCGGCGGCTACAACGGCAATCATAGCGGGGCTGACGCTCGATAGTTTGGGTTCCGATCCAGATGTTCGAAAGGAAACCAATAGCAGTAGTGACAACGCAAACACGCATGAATCTCACGAAGTGGAATCGTGCGGTTCACCCGATGATCCTGCAACATCGACCTGTTGTTCAATGGGTATTGCCGAAGAAGAGACGCTGATCCGGATTGCGGAAACATCATGTTGTGATGAGTCGGTTAACCAGAATCCTGTACAGGATGGACAGACTTCGATCAATCATCACATGACCGGACGATTAGGCCTTCTTCTCCATCGAATGAAAACATCCTTTTACTTGCTCTTTGATGAAGTCTCGTGGTTCATCGTACTCGGGTTGGGGGTTTCGGCTTTGATCGCAACGTTTATCCCAGACGATTTTAACTTTTCCGACAAAGTTGGAGGCCAGTTCTTTGAAATGGCAATGGCAGCATTCTTTGGTTTGCCGATGTATGTCTGCGCGACCGCATCCACTCCGATAGCGGCTGTTCTCATCGCGAAAGGGCTCTCTCCAGGAGCCGCACTGGTATTCCTTCTAGTGGGGCCAGCAACAAACATTGGAACGGTTGCCTTGGTTAGAAAACTGCTGGGAAATGTTGCTGTTCTGTCCTACCTAACATCAATCGTGGTGGTGTCACTTGCAGCGGGATGGGTGGTGAACGGGCTATGTCAAGACATTTTAATTGATTTTTCCTCGATTTCCCATGACCATAAATTGTCCAATCTTGGGCATATTGGGGCAATTCTGTTGTGGATCCTGCTCGGGTGGCGATCATGGAAGGTTCATCGGCATTCAATGCGGCAAAAAACTTGAGGTCCGGAAAAGTTTGCCGATAAGTTAGGGGTAGACACGGAGACTCCGATGATATAACTTGGTTATTGAGTCGGATGGAAGTGTATCCCGTGCTCAACCAGTTATGAGAAAGACTTTTCGATTAACGGGTGAGGGGTTGCTTTCGAAGGCTTCGTTGTATACATTCTTGTTTACCTGATTCCAGGGATGCAAGAAACCTGCACTATGCAGGGCGGTAAATTATGATAGGAGGAATTGATGAGCATGAAACGGGTAGTTTTAGGTCTTGTTGTAGTTCTTGCTCTTGGTATGGCCGCTGATGCCAGCCAAGCATTTATTTTCGGTGGTTGCAACAGCTGCTGCGCTGTCGCCCCATACGAAGTTAAGGTGAGTTACACCCCGATCCAGCCTCAGCCAGGCGAGTGCACCTATTGCACATGTCTGCCTTACGGCTGTCCTGATGGCGCTCCCCAGACTGGTTGCTGCCCACCTGGCGGTGGCGGTCTTGGTCTTGGTGGCATCTTGGGCGGTGGTGGCGGTTGCTGCGGCCTTGATGTCTGCGGCATCCTCGCGGTGCCCGTCGGCATCGTTGGCGGCGTCTTGGACTGCGCCTGCAATCTCGTCGGTGGCGTTCTCGGATGCTTCGGCGGTTGCGGTGGTTGCAACTCCTGCGGCGTTGTTCAGTAAGAGAGTCTTTAGGGACTGTTTTTCTAAAGAGGCTTTTACTAATTAGTAAAAACAATTGGGGGAAGGTCGATGAGACCTTCCCCTTTTTTCTTTTTGCGTAGCACTTTTTTTCACCCCCCATACTGAGTCACCCGTACGCTCCTCAAACAAACGTCGACCTTCATGCTTTCATTAGGAGTCGTAGTCGGCGACAGAGAAAAGCCTTCTCCCCAACTGAGACACCTATTGAACTTCCACGACGGGCACGATAAATCTGGAGGGGGGACAGCTTAATTGTGGGTATCGATCATGAAAGAAGTAATCAGGTTTCCTAGGCGGAAAGCCATAAAGAGGATGCCTGTATGTTTGTGGTAGCGCATTCCTCCCTTTTTCCAGCGGATGAAGCCTGAAACGATCTGCACCAGGTACATGACCAGAGTCATCATCGAGAGGATGATGTGAATCTGCATGATCGCTGGTAGATCGCCCCACCCGAGGGCCTGGCTGGTAGCCTCGCGTGTCAACTCGATATACAGAACAAGACCAACATCCAGGACGAACGCTGAAAGCATGATGGGAATATGAATCTTGGGTCGAAACCTCTGGGTGAGGCCATAAATGAGTAAACCTACGATACCGATACTCATGAGTTTCAGAATCATTCGACCACTCCCGCGTTCTAAGTTTAAGCGCTTTCGAATCGTCAAAGCCAAGACCGAACCGATTGTCCCCGCCTCTCTCTTCCCCTACCCTTCAGCCCATGGAATTAAATGAATACGAGTTCTGGTTCGGGCTGGTCGCGGCTTTCGCGGCGGGCGCCTGTATCGGATCTTACCTTAATGTTTGCATCTATCGTTGGCCGTTGGGAATGTCCACCAACGAACCCAAGAGATCGCTCTGCTTTAGTTGCGAAAAGGAGATCCCCTGGTATGACAACCTCCCGATATTGAGTTGGTTTCTCTTAAAGGGCAAGTGCCGCAATTGTGGAGCTGGATTCAGCATACGATACTCGGTGGTCGAACTCTTGAATGCTCTGCTATTTGTCCACATTTTTTGGAGGTTCGGATTGACCCCCGCCACCTTTGTATATTTCATCTGGACATCGATGCAAGTGGCCGGAAGTTTCATCGATGTGGATCACACGATTATCCCCGACAGAATCACTCTAACAGGGAGTGTTTTGTTTCCAGTTACGGTGTTGGCGCTCGATCTCACCGGCCATTCCGAAAGCCTCATCGTTTCAGATTGGAAGAATGCTCTTTTTGGCGCGCTTTTCGCATCCGGATTCATCTATCTGATCCGGTATTTTGGAACCCTTGCCTTTGGGAGAGAGGCAATGGGGCTGGGGGATGTCAAATTGATGGCGATGAATGGCGCGCTGCTGGGTTGGTGGCGTTCTCTTTTCGTTATCATGGGACTGGGTCCAGCGCTGGCCCTTCTGATGGTGGGCTCAATGTGGGTCCTCTCGAGAAAGAAAATGGAAAAATTCGCGGAAATTCCATTCGGTCCCTACCTCTGTCTCGGAAGTTATGTGGCCCTTTTTTGGGCCGACTCTATCCTTGAATGGTGGCTTGGCTTAGAACCGGGTTCGACCAGAGCTTTGGATTCATTGTGGCAAAGGATGATCCCATGGTAAACAAAATTTCAATCCTTATCCCCGCATACAATGAGGAAGCCGGGATCGAGACCACCCTCGATCAGATTTCGAAGGTCACAGAATCTTTGCCTTTCGAGTGTGAAATTCTAGTCATCGACGATGGGTCGACCGATCAGACTCTGGAAAGGGTTCACAGTTCGAAGGTTCGTGTTCTCAAGCATGATCGAAATCGGGGGTATGGTGCGGCCTTAAAAACGGGACTTGTCCATTCAGAAGGGGATTGGATCGTCATCATCGATGCCGACCTCACTTACCCACCCGAGCGAATACCGGAACTCCTCGCGAGGATGAATGATTGTGACATGGTAGTGGGTGCTCGAACGGGAGACGAGGTTCATATCCCATGGGTTCGTCGGCCCGCAAAATGGGTCCTGACTCAGTTAGCCAATCGGGTTGCAGGTGAAAAGATACCCGATCTAAATTCAGGGTTGCGTGTTTTCCAGAAGGAACTCGCCATGAAGTATTTCCACCTTTTCCCCGACGGTTTCTCGTTCACAACAACCATCACATTGGCTACGTTGTGCGATGGCCACCGTGTCCAATTTATCCCGATCGATTACACGAAGAGGTCTGGAAAATCGAAGATCAAACCACTACGGGACACCTTTAATTTTCTGGTTCTCATCATACGGGTTGCCGCTTATTTTGAACCCTTACGGGTGTTTCTTCCCGCATCTTTCCTTTCGGGAATCGTTTCTGTGTTGATGCTTGGGTATTATTTTTATAAAGATGGTGGAATCTCGGATGCCGGAGTTTTAGCGTGCATGGTCACACTTCTGGTTTTCATGATGGGGATCCTTGCTGACCTTGTGGTCAGGAGATCTCGATCATGAGAATCCGTCTCCGTGTCTTGCGAGGATATCCGCGCATTCGAGCCGGTGTGCGGTACGGCCTCTTGTTTATCCTCTTAGTCTTCTCCACGGGATGCGCTTACAACTTATACGCAACTCACAAGATGGAGAAAGAGATCGCGAAATACTCTCGCGATCCGATGACTGGAGTTGTCAATGGAACGGAAGCAGTCACTCTCGAGGGAACAGGCGCGAATGCCGCCCTTCTGGTCCATGGATTTGTCGGGTCACGCATCGATTTTAACGACCTCGGGAAAGTACTCAATGAAGAGGGACTGACTGTCCGAATGACCCGCCTACCGGGTCATGGGACCTTCGCGGTTGAGCACGCAATAACCTCAGTGGAACAGTTGATCGAAGCGGTTCGAACTGAATACTTGGAAATGAAACGAGAGTACGGTCAAGTGGCTCTGGTAGGATTTTCAATGGGTGGAGCATTATCCACGATTGTGGCCTCTCGGGAAGAAATCGATCGCATGGTCTTGATCGCCCCTTATTTTGGAGTCACGTACCGTTGGTATTATGTCATTCCGGCTGAAGTGACAAATCGTCTTTTCGGGTGGTGGATTCCCTACGTTGTTAAAGGGGAACGATTCACATGCGTGAATCGTAAGGAAGCCAAGGAGGAACTCTATTGCTACAAAGTCCTGTCGACCCAGGGTGCGAACGAACTCATTCGAATGGGAGAAATGGCGCGTGACCCCGAACTACTGAGTCGAGTCCGGTGTCCCGTACTGATGCTCCATTCTCGCAACGACCGTGCGGCATCGGATAATCGAGCGGAAGACGCCTTCGAACGCATTGGATCGCAGGACAAAAGAATCGTTTGGTATGAAGATTCCAACCATCACATCCTTTGGGATTACGATCGTGAAGACGCAAAACAACAGGTTGTGGAATTTCTCAATCCGCTTACTTCAGGTCCACAAATCTAACCATGAGTTCGTTGAGGTTCGTTCCCATAGTCCTCTTCATCATGGGAAACGGGATCCAGGCACAAGAGGAAGCGCTGATCTCCTCCTCTCCAATTCCAGGATGGACACAACGCATCGATGTTTTGGAAGGCACCGCCACGGGCCGCGTCTTCCCCTGGAACATCATATCCGGAACTCGTCCCCCGGGATTGCGCCAACCGTTAGAAGGATTGCAAGATTTCGCGAATAGGAACAATCGCTTTCTCAAGGACTATTCGGCTAGTTCCGATCGTTCCGCTAATAGTTCCCCCGATGGTCCCTTATGGGATCGAGACTATCGAACCACAGATTCAGGTGAAGAAGTCCCGGCGTATTGGGAGTCTGTGGCACCAGCCACTTACACGCTCGTCTTCGCAACACCTGTCGAGATCCATCGAATCGACCTAGCTCCGCCTCTTCGGAAGATTGGTTTTTCCGATTTTGAGGTCCTCCTGCAAAGGGTGAGGGATAAAGATTTTCATCCAATCATCATCGAGGAAGCGACTATTTCACGAGGGTTGACGATCGACGCGGGCTACCTTTGGGAATTTCGAATCGAGCCCGAGAAAATTTTGAGGATGAGAATCGAATTCAAAAAAGGGACCCTCGATTTTCCAGATCGAATCTTCTTGAAGGACTTGGATGTCTGGGGGAAATAATGTCTATCTCCCTCCAAAGAATCGTTCTGATTTTTCTGATCCTGGTCTTTTTTGGTCTGATTCTGTCGGTTTACTCCCAGTACAGGACCGCATGGGAAAATCTAGATACCAATCTGGGTGAAAGTTTGACTCTTGAGGGGGAAGAATTGGCCACCTGGATCACACGATCCTTCTTCTCGAGTTTTGATTTCGATGTCTGGAGCGATTCTCCAGATCCAGGCCTCTTTGAATTGACCGGTTCCAACTGGGCCTTGGTCAATGAAGAGGGAGAACTGGTAACCGATACCAACGGCGCGCCCTTCTATGAGTACCCGACCCAGGCATACTCGTCCATCACTTCGGGGGAAGACCTCCCTATCGACCAACTGAAGTCGGTCCTGTCAGCTACCTCGACGGTCTTGGGTGATCTCCGACAAGTAGACCAACGATTTGTCAAAAGGGTCTTTGTCCCGATCCAGATCTCGAGCGAAATCCTGACCGAGAACTGGGTATTGGTTGGGCAAGCGGGGGAGGGGTATTTTGCTGAGCTTTTCGAGCAACAGAGAAGTTTTTGGTGGATCGCGTCGACTCTCTCATTGGCCTCGGCAATCTTTGTCATCCTATTGTTCCGAGGTATCACCCGGACAGAACGTCTCGAGAAAAATCTTCGTGATGCAGAAGAACAGATACAATTGGAATCGCTTACGTCAACTCTGGCTCATGAACTTCGGAACCCTCTCTCGATCATCCAGAGTACCGCGGAAATTCTCAGGCGAGACGAACCCTTGAGCGAAGACGGGAAAGGACTGATCGCGGACGTGATCGAGGAAGTTCAACGGTCCCAGGATGTTTTGAGCCGACACCTTCATCCAGAGAGACGGGCGCCCGAGAAGATCGAAGATTTGTCGATATTCCTGAAGGATTACTGGAAACGCCGCGGGGCGCTTTTGGAAACCAAACAATTGAAACTTGAATCGATCTTTCCGGGGAGTAGCGAAACTCTGGGTGTCGTGGCGGTTCCCGATCAACTCGAGCAGATCCTCGATAACCTGATGCGTAACTCTTCCGAAGCCATGCCCGAAGGGGGAAGAATCCGTCTCGAACTGTTTCCCGAATCCGATAGAGTGAATCTGATCTTCACCGACAACGGCCCGGGCCTGAAAGGATTCGGGACCTTCTGGCGAGACGGTTGGCGAATGGAAAGTTCGAAAGCTGAAGGACGGGGCATCGGTCTGCGGTTGGCGAGCCGTTGGGTGGCAAGTTGGGGCGGAGAATTAGAAGCAAGGACCCTTCGTTCGGGGATGTTAGGTTCATCCAAGGGGACTGAAGTGAGGATCTCTCTGAAGAGGACCCCTTGACCGTCCATTCCCCCGAGGGACATTAAGTCTCGAAACTCGTCAGCAATCGGTCAGTTCACTTGAGCGAAGCTTTGTGTAGCTCGCGAGATGTGATGACAATGCCGACTATCGTTACGATGATGAGAATCGGGGTCGCCATCGAAATCTGGTGTGTTTCAAAGAGGACCCCCCCTAACCCATAGAGAGTCAGGAAGATCAGAACACCGATAAATGCATTTCGAGCGCGCCTCCAACGGCGTAAGCACCTGGTTTGTGGATCGATTTCAAATGGGGCTAGCCTCCTTGCCACGGATTCTCCACAGTTTGGGCAGTAGGGCGAACCATCCGAAACTTTCTTGCCACATTTCTCACAATCGATCAGGGCCATTATTTATTGAGAGCCCCCCTTGTCACAGTCAACAGTAAATATGTTACTCTCATCTGTGGTATTCTGTGCGAATAAAGATTCGAGCGATCTGTCTCGATGTATGAATGGAGATGACCGGACATGGTGGACCACAGTCAGAAAAGCCCTTTTGTCATGAAAGTCGAACCTGGAACTTACGCTTGGTGTAGTTGCGGTCATTCTGAGAAACAACCTTACTGCGATGGCTCGCATAGCCGTTGTGAAACCACGAAACGGCCGATCATTGAAACGATTGAGGATGAGAAGAATGTCGCTTGGTGCGGGTGCAAGCAAACCTCCACTCCGCCCTATTGCGACGGGTCCCACAGCAAGTTGTGACTTGATGGATGGGGCGACAAGCGACGATTCGCCTGGGAGTTTCATTTTCCGCGATTAAGCCGACCTCTTGTTTCAATAGGCAATCCGAAGAGTTTAATGAAACCGGTCGCATGTTCATGGCTATAAAGCTCGCCACTGTCCCCAAAGGTTGCTATATCGGTTGAATAGAGGCTATGAGGAGACTCTCTGGCGATCGGTGAGCAGGAACCCTTGAAGAGCGACAGTCGAACTTTACCGGTTACCACCTCTTCACACTTATTGACAAACGCATCAAGGTTCTCCCGCAGCTGGCAGTACCATTCACCATTATAGACTAGTTCAGAGTAAAGGTTTGCCACCTGTTGGCGAAACATCAGTGTCCGTTTGTCGTGGGTGAGAAAGAAGAGCTCGCGATGTGCGGCGTAGAGGACTACTGCTGCAGGACACTCGTAAACACCTCGGGATTTCATTCCGACAAGCCGATCTTCGACAATGTCGATCCTTCCCACACCATTGCGGCCGGCAATTTCATTTAGGGCTACGATAATCTCATGCGGCGACTTTCTCTCACCGTTTAAAGATACGGGGTTTCCCTTATCAAACTCAATTTCGACCTCCTCGGGTTCATTGGGAGCGTTTCTTGGATCGACGGTTAGAAGAAACATGTCGGGATCGGGGGCATTCGCGGGATCTTCGAGTACTCCGCCCTCAAAGGAGAGGTGCCACAGGTTCCGATCCATGCTGTAAGGTTTCGAGGCTGTTACTGGAACTGGGATATCCCGCGCCTTCGCGTATTCGATCGCCTCTTCTCTCGAAGTAAGAGTCCACTCGGGTTCACGCCAGCAAGCGATGATTCTGAGGTTGGGATCAAGAGCACGGTAAGTGAGTTCAAACCGGACTTGGTCATTTCCTTTTCCGGTGGCACCATGAGAGACCGCATCGGCCCCCTCCTGGTGGGCGATCTCGACCTGACGCTTAGCAATGAGGGGACGCGCAAGGGAGGTCGCCAACAGATACTTGTGCTCGTAAACAGCATCAGCTCTCAGGGTGGGAAGAATAAAATCCTCGACGAGTTCCTCGCGGAGATCTTCAATGAAAACCTTGGAGGCCCCTGATTTTAGAGCTTTATCGTAGACGGGATCGAGTTCTTCTCCCTGACCCAGGTCAGCGGCGTAAGCGATCACCTCGCATCCATAGGTTTCTTTAAGCCAAGGAATGATAACGGAGGTATCCAAACCTCCGGAATAGGCAAGTACTACTTTTTTGACATTGGACATTGTTTTTCTCCATTTCACCCCCACAAATGCCGATCCTTTACAGGAAAGACCGTGGAGAACCCTCAAATTACGAGGTTTCTTTCATTCTCTGGAATAGAGGTATCCCAGGGAAGCGGGAAGTCTACGGTCTTCATAGACTTGGGGCAACGGGTACAAAGCACTCTCTATGTTCGATTCACAAAAACTGCCGCGTGTGGGGATGGCCATCGTTCTTGGCCTCCTGGTCCTAAGTTTTGGGTTCGATATGAGGCAAAACCCGGATCATTATGAGGATAGATGGTCGTCGGATGTGACCCAATCATACGGTAACTTTTTGATGGCGGTTTCCGTCTTGTGCGTGGCGGGATATCTTTACCGACTCTCGGTCCAGGACGATTTGGAAGAGGAGGTTCCTGAGAAAACCCCGATCCTCGTGCAGGAGGTTGCCCACCCCTCCAAAAGGGGATCCCAGGGCCTTAACCAACCCCTCGGCGACATTGCCCCCATTGCTCAAAAAATCCCTCATTTGATAGGAATTACAGGAGGATTGCCTCCAAAGGTGGAAATTCCTATAGGGCGATTTGTCATCGGAAGAAGTCCCGATTGCGACTTGGTCCTTTCCTCTCAGCTCGTCTCACGCAAACATGCCCGACTTCATTGGGATGGTAGCCAACTCAAGCTAAGCGATCTGGGAAGCTCCAACACGACCATGGTCAACGACGAAGAAGTGGGTGGTGAGTGTGTCCTTCAGGATGGAGATGTCATCCAGGTAGTCGATTACCAAATGGAGGTAAGCCTTTCTTTACCAGAGTCTCTTGAGGTCACGGTGATACGGCCCAGGGAATCGTGATAGTATTTCCCCTCGAACAATAGACCTGACTCAATCTGAGAGATTGCATGACCCTCAAAAGAGTATTGATTACAGGCGCGACTGGTTTCGTGGGCCTACGATTGCACAGGGACCTCAGCCAAGACTTTCAAGTGATCGGAACCTACCGTAAGGATCCACCCGGGACTGGTGGTGTGGAGTGGATCGAGTTCGACGCGGACATCCATGCGCCGGGCGATCTCATCGAAGAATCCAACCCCGATGCGATCATCCACCTGCTGGCTCTTTCCAGAACAGAGGGTTGCTCAAGTTCTCCAGATATGGCTAGACAAATCAACACCGATCTTACCCTCGATCTTGCTAGAATCGCTCTGAACAGTCGATTACGATTTCTATTCACCTCGACCGATCAAGTCTTCGACGGTAAAAAAGGGGACTACTCTGAAGTGGACAGACCTCATCCCACCGGCGTCTATGCCCGCACCAAAGTCGAAGCCGAGGAAGGACTTTGCGAACTCTTTCGGAATGTGCCAGATTTGTTGACAATCTTCAGGTTGGCCTTGTCATATGGCCATAGTGACGAGCTTCACCCGGGCCCGGTCGGTTGGATCATCAACTCCCTGACAGAAGGATTGCCGGTGAATCTTTTCAAGGATGAAATTCGGAGTCCACTCTACATAGGAGACATAAGCCGTGCGATGAGGCAGACTCTTCGAAATGAGTATTCGGGGATTTACCACTTGGGTGGGCGCGACTCCATTGACCGCCACAGTTTTGGTGTTCGAATTGCCGAAAAACTTGGATTTCCTACCGACCTCTGCCACGCTCAGTCTGTTCTGGACTATCCCGGACCCGAACCTCGGTCTCCCAACTGCTCTTTCAATGTTTCCAAATTTATACAAACCTTTGGGTGGACCCCGATGGGAGTCGAAGAGGGACTCGAAAGGATTCTTGAGGACAATTGACGATGGCTGAGTTTGTTCATCCTCCTACTGATTTTAACGCGATCACCCGGAAGTCTCTTGAAGAGAATGAGCGTTCGCACCTTTCGCCTCATGCAACTCTTAGCGGAGATTCCTTAGGACGACTTTACCCGGAAGAAGAACACAGTTTCCGAACTGCCTTCCAGAGGGACCGCGATCGGCTTATCCATTCCACCGCATTTCGACGGCTTGAATACAAGACCCAAGTCTTCGTGAACCGTGAAGGAGATTATTACCGGACTCGATTGACCCATACTCTGGAGGTGGTTCAGATCTCCCGGTCGATCGCACGTGCATTGGCGCTGAATGAAGATCTGGCCGAGGCGATGGCTCTCGCTCACGATATGGGGCACACACCTTTTGGTCATACTGTGGAAGAAGTCCTCGACGAGCTCATGGCAGATGAGAATGGTTTTGAGCACAACGCTCAGGGGCTTCGTTGTGTGGATCTCCTAGAGGCGCCCTACGCTGGGTTCTCGGGTTTGAACCTCACTTACGAGGTTCGATCTATTTTCACAAAGAAACGTCCGATGGCGGACCTTCGACGCCTCGGGTACGCTTCACCGGAGTCGGAGAAATTTGATGGCGGACCCTCAAAGCCGATAATGGAGGCCCAGGTTGTCGACCTAGCAGACAGCGTGGCCTACAACAGTCACGACATCGACGATGGGATCAAATCGGGGTTGCTCGACCCAGAGAGCCTTTGCGAGACAGATGTCTGGCGGAGGATTTGGGAATCCTCTCTGGGGCAAGATCCGGGTATTCGGCGGAGAACCGCCATTCGTCAACTAATCAACCGTCAAGTCACCGATATCGTGGAAGCCTCATACGAACGGATGAAACAAATCGATGACCAACCGGGAAGATCTCCTTCAACAGGAGATTATCCAGCGTTAGGGAGAATCGAAAGAATCATCGATTTTCGACCTGAGATGAGAAAGCAGGAGACGGAACTCAAGAGGCTTCTCCACAAGAACCTTTACCGTCATCCGCAAGTGACTCGCAAGATGGACAAGGCTTGCACGATGATCCGATCTCTTTTCAACTACTACCTCGAACACCCCGAACAGATGACGACGAGTTATCGAAAACGTGCCGGTGATGAACCCCTCAAACGCGTAGTGTGCGATTACATCGCGGGCATGACTGACCGTTTCGCGGAGGGCGAGTATGTCAGTTTGTTCCTTCCCGATTCTCTCCGGATGAATCACTGATGGGTCCCCCCTTAGAAGATCTGGCTGGTGGGGAACTGATCCGAGTTATTCCAAACTCCGAGGACCAGGGTAAAAGAATCGATGCTTTCCTATCTGAAAAACTGGAGGATCTTTCTAGAACCCGTATTCAGGAACTCATCAAACTGGGACACGTGGCCGCGGTCGATGGCGCAGTCAGAAGACCCAATCTGAAAGTTCAATCGGGAGGCTGGATCGATGTCCGACTTCCTCCTCCCCTCGCATCCACTATCTCAGCTGAAGAGATTCCACTTGATATCCTCTTTGAAGACGAGGACATCGCGGTGGTGATCAAACCGAGTGGACTCCCCACTCACCCGACACGTTCGAAGACAACTGGGACTCTAGTCAATGCTCTTCAGCACCATTTGAAAAATCTTTCGGGAGTAGGAGGGGTCTTGCGTCCTGGAATTGTCCATCGGTTGGATCGGGTTACTTCTGGAATCCTTGTCATCGCCAAGAATGACGCAGCCCATCAATCACTCACAACGCAGTTCAAAAACCGTACGGTCGAAAAGACCTACCGCGCCCTCTGCTTGGGGACGCCCCCCGATAGGCAAGGAATCATCGAGGGCCTGATCGACCGACATCCGACTCGTCGTCAGAGAATGGTTCTGGGAGGTAAGAGTGGTCGCGATTCAAAGACGGAGTACGAAGTGATTGCAGTCAATGATTCCATAAACGGGATGCTACTCAGACCTCACACTGGGCGAACTCACCAAATCCGAGTTCACCTGGAAAAGATCCGGTGTCCGATTGTTTTAGATCGACTGTATGGGTTTGAGCCCAAGCGGTGGCCATTCCCGAAAATCAACTCGTTGATAAAAGAATATCCCGGGATCTTCCTTCATGCCGAACGATTGGAGTTGACCCATCCCAAGACCGAGAAACGAATAAATTTTCGGGTTGACCCACCGGAGAATTTCATGAAAGTTTGGCGAGGCGTATTTGGGGATTGAATCACGAAAGAAGCGAAAAAGGCCGAAAGATACGAACAACAATCTTCGATTTTTGGACTTTCATGCATTTCGGCGAGCTCGGTGGACTTCGTGATTCAATCGAAACCGCATGCAGGATACCGAAGACTAGTTTATCGACCAGGAGGTTTTGTCAATGCGTCATTTGATTATGATTCTCGTCATGCTCTCAATGAATTCTTTTGTTCAAAATTCCAACGCTGAGGAGAAGGCGGTTCCACTTTGGCCTGATGGTGCGCCGGGGGCGGTCGGGACCGAGGAAGCCGATATCCCCACGTTGACCCCCTATTTCCCCGACCCGGATAAAGCCACTGGAGCCGCCTTCATTGTTTGTCCTGGAGGGGGATATGGCGGTCTCGCCGATCATGAGGGGAAACCGGTTGCCGAATGGTTGAACTCGATTGGGATCACCAGTTTCGTACTGCGGTACCGTCACGCTCCCAATTATGGTCACCCAATCCCGCTCGGCGATGCCCAACGAGCGATCCGCACCCTTCGCGCTCAGGCCGAGGATTGGAAGATCGATCCCGACCGGATTGGCATCATGGGGTTTTCGGCGGGAGGACACCTAACCGCCAGCGCTGGCACTCATTACGACGCCGGAAATCCGGATTCGGCGGACCCGATCGAGCGGGTCAGCTGCCGGCCCGATGCGATCGCACCGATTTATGGGGTGATCAGCATGGGGAAATATACTCACCAGGGGTCCAAGAAAAATTTGCTGGGGGAGAATCCATCCCAAGAACTGATCGATCTCATGTCGAACGAGAAACAGGTCACCCCCGACACGCCGCCGACCTTCCTCATGCACACTGTTGAAGACAAAGGGGTGCACAGCAACAACAGCCTTCTTTTCGCATTGGCCCTTCGTGAGGCGGGAGTCGACCATGAACTTCATCTTTACCAGATGGGTCGGCATGGTGTCGGCCTCGCCCCGGACGATCCCATCCTCTCATCATGGCCGGAAAGAATGGCGGATTGGTTGCGGATTCAGGGGTTTGCGTCCGAGAATTGAATAGGGGAGGATAGCGCCGAGCGTGATTCGAATGGTTCGATGGTACTGGATATTCCTGGGCTTGGGCTTCCTGTGTCCAAATCTGGCTTTCCCTGTTTCGGTTGTCTATCTCGACGACCACGGCAACCGCATCGATCATCCGAAGGATTTCAAGAGCATCCTTAGACCGGATCGTCCCCTCTGGTGGTCAGACAAGAAATGGTCCGATTTGGTTGAGGAACCCGGGATGGATGGGTCCTGGAAAGTGATCCTATGGTCGGACAAAGAGACCAAGGTCAAGGGTCCCGAGATGACAATCACAGCAAAGGGATCAGGTACCACCATCACCATCGTCA
>JAJDBZ010000287.1 GCA_029261095.1 Candidatus Omnitrophota bacterium
AGGAGACGGGTTGGTGCCGGTATTTCTTAGGAATAACACCGCCGAGCCTGGAAGTCCCAAGGATTGCGGAAGCCCCGTTTCCGGGTTTGGGACCGATCCATGTTTTGGGGTGCCGACAACGAGATCCAGAAGACCATCCGCATCCCAGTCGTAAAGGTTGATCTTGAGTCGGCCGCTTCCTCCGGCCGAAAGAAAGTTCGCGCCGATGACGCTCCCATCCTCGAGACGGAGTTTGCCGCCATCCTCGAGGTGGAAATCATCCAACCGCCAGTAAAGATGAAACTCATCGTCATCGTCCAGCGCGACATAAGCCATCCGGTTCCCCATCTTCGCCACACCCGGTTTGACACGCCAGGTTCCATGAAGCTCCAGACCATAGAGATAAAGCGGGCGCGCCTGTGCGAGTTCGGGTTGAGTTTTGGAACCGGTGTTGAGATAGACATGATGCCGCGCGGTGCTGTCGCTCATCAGGATGTCCGGCCGACCATCGGAATTCCAATCCGCCACAGCGGGACAGGTGTATCCCCAACGCGATTCGTAGGGACCTTGAATGTCGAGACGATATCCCGGTTGGACATGGATGGTGTGGCCGCCTGCTTCGAGGCGGACCCCGTTGGAATATGTGGGTGTCTCATTCGAACCGATATTCTCGAAGAAGAGGACAAACCCCTCCGAATTACCTGACACGATATCGAGATCTCCATCCCCATCCCAATCGACAAAGTTGGGAACAGGCAATGACCCGGCGTAAAGATCGGCATCTTCCTGAAGCGCGGGGACCGGGTCTTCGAAAATAGGATTTCCGTTCTCTGAGATTTCGCCGGTGAATCGGTAAAAATAAATCCCGCCCTCTCCTCCGACGATCAGATCGGTCAACCCTGATTGTGCATTCGGATAAAGGACGGGGGAGGGGAGGATGGTCGGATGACGAATCGCGTTGTTGTCTTCACCTACGATGTATTTCTTCACGGAGAGTTTTGTGGACTCTTCATCCGCTAGGGCATATGTCGAGATCTCTCCCATCCTCGATCCGCCGATTACAGAGATCTTCCCATCCTTCGTTAAGGAGCCGGAGGTCAGATGTGTGAAGGACCCCAGGACTTCGCGTGTCGAAGAAGAAACCAGTCGGGCGGGCTCAAAAAAGGCTGATAGATCCTGCTTGAGACCGGCGGCATAGAGGCCTCCATAAGTCAGTTCCCCACGCCAAATGCCTCTCCCATCATAGGGATTGTACTCGGGGTCGCGGCTGCCCGGTCCCGGCGGTCTGTACGATGAACCATCGGAGACATCGAAAACGACGCACCAGTCCTGGTCCGATGTTCGAACGACAGTTAGGTGTCTCGCGCCTCTGGGTAGTCCCTTCACTACGATACGGTTCCGCTTTTCAAATTTGTGCAACTCGGGATTGTAAACCGTATGAACGATTTCCTTACCCTGCGCCCAAAAACCATGCACGGTTCCATCTTCGGTCTGGAAGAGATCGCCGGAGGGAGGGAAATGACCCTCGAAGGGATATTCGATTTCGATTCCCTCCCCAAAAACAGGAACCCCCTCCTCGGTTCGTGATGAAAAGGGAAAGAGAAACAGGCCTGTCTCCTCTCCGAACTTCGTGGTTCGCACAAACAGGTCGGCCTCACGGTCGTTCGATAGAAACGCTGTACCCAGAGGTTGAGAAACCACACCATACGCCGCCAGCGGTCCCCGGCCATCTGCTGTTCCGACCGGAATTCTTTTCCCGCTCTCAAGCGGGTAAGCATCGACAACCGGAAAAAAGAGAATGAGAAAATACCATTGTGTCGGGATCCGAATCATTAGGTGCGGGCCTTTCCAAAATCTCATGAGAATAGTCGCCCTCAGTGGGAGTCAATTGAACCCCTGTTCATTTGATCCCTGCTGATTAACCTATCCCAATCATTGAAACCATCTTTCGGAGGCTCGGCATGACATTATCAAGATTGTTTGGAATCGCCATCTTAGTACTGACCTTAAACATGACTCCCTCATACGGGACCGAAACCGCGTTGGTTCATTCGGCGATCGATCCCGTCTCTCGCGAAGGGGATTGGTGGAGCGAACGTCACGCTTCGGTCGTGGAGCAGGCGGAGAAAGGAGAAGCCGAATTGATCCTAATCGGCGACTCGATTACTCATGGTTGGGACGGGAAGGCCGACCTCTACGGGAAATACTTTGGTGAGTACAAGCCCATCAATATGGGTTTTGGAGGCGACCGCACGCAGCACGTTCTCTGGCGGCTGGACCATGGCGAGGTGGATGGAATTTCGCCCAAGGCCGCGATGCTCATGATCGGAACCAACAACTCGAACAAAGAGGACAACACCGCGGAGGAGATCGCCGATGGTATCATCGCCATCGTCGAGAAGCTCCGCGAGAAACTACCCGAAACCAAAGTCTTGATCCTCGCCATCTTCCCGCGTGGGGAGGGACCCAGCACGCAACGAGAGAAGAACGCCAAGGCGAGTGAACTCGCTTCGAAGATCGCCGATGATGAGAATGTCTTCTTTCTGGATATCGGTGATGAGTTTCTCGAGGACGATCAAACACTGACCAAGGAGATCATGCCGGATCTCCTTCACCTTTCCGAAAAAGGTTATGCCATCTGGGGAGAAGCGGTCGCTCCGAAGTTGAAGGAAATCATGGGAGGTTGACATTTGGGGTTGGGAAATCGGCCTGAAGATCCCGGTTCGGGTTCCTACGGGTTATCAAGAATTGCCGGGCCAGTCGTCTTGGTTTCGCTCTTGCTTACCACCTCTCCCCCTCAATTCGGTTGGGGGGCGGAGGAGAAACCGAGTGGGTGGTCTAATTTCTTCTACCGATTTGCGGAAACCTTTAACGATTATCCCCTGCATACCGCGACTAGGAGTGGGCGGGTAGACGATGTCCAGAGGCTGCTCGACGAAGGAGCCGATCCGAATGAGTTTAACGACAATGGGTTCGCACCACTTCACTTGGCAGCCTGGAAGAATCAGGAAGAGGCCGCCAAACTGCTTGTGGAATCCGGGGCTGTCATTGATCTCCGCGAGACCGCCAACCTGGGGACGCCTCTCTTAATCGCTGCACAACACGATCGTTTGGAAATGGTTCGTTTTCTTCTCAAACAGGGTGCGGATCGTGAGGCCTCAGATTTGAATGGTCACCATGCCCTCGCCCTTGCTGCGGGAAACGGTTCCACAGAGACTCTCGTACATCTACTCGACGTGGGGATGGATGTGGACATGGAGACCGATGACGGGCGAACACCGTTGTTTGTCGCGTCTTGTGTCGGGGAGATGGAGTCCGCGCGGGTCCTTCTCGAACATGGGGCCAATCTCGAGGCGAAGACTTGGAATGGATATTCATCCCTCTCAGGTGCCGCGTTCTATGGCCAGAGCGAAATGGTGTCGTTTCTCCTGGACCATGGAGAGAGCAAACAGGAAGAAGACCTTGATCATCCACTTCTCTTGCTGAACGCCGCGGCGGGAGGACACACTGGGGTTGCACGCGAATTGATTGAACGTGGTTTCGATCCAAATTCACGTCTTTTCGATGGGGGTCCAACCGCGCTTCACATGGCAGCCAAAGGCGGGCACGGAGAGGTGGTTCGCCTTCTCGCGGATAACGGGTCATTCTTGGAATTGGCCACCTGGCGAGGGATGACTCCTCTCCACTACGGTATGTTGTCGGGTCATTGCAAGGTGGTAGACCTTCTGGTCACCGCCGGCGCGGATTCGGGTATGGTCGACCAATATGGGATGACTGCGGATGAAGTCGCCGATTTGGCCCGTACAATGAATGATAGCCAGCTTCATGAGGTGGAGTTTGGCGATTACGGGTTCAATCCCATGGCGGTTCTTCCCCTCTTTGGTTTTGTCACGCACTCGACTGGTTTCTACATCGAATCCTCGGGAATCTCTTTTGCTATCGGGGATGGGACCTACCTTGTGACTGCCGCGCATTGTGTCGACCATTTCGTCTCCCAGGCCACATCCGAATCGCTTTTGACCCCTTTCGTTCTAAGCCACTACCACGGGGATTTTTTTGAGGTTGAGGTGGTATCGATGGATATGGAGAGAGATGTCGCCTTATTGAAAGCGGGGTGGGGTGGACACCCCTCCTTTACCCTGGTGCCCGCCGGGGAAGTCTCGCATGCCACAGAGTTACTCGTCGCTGGATATCCCTCCGTCGATCAGAACTACGAGATTGGAGTAATCCCCCGGCAAGTCTGTCTTGAGAGGCTATCTCTCATCCGACACGACCCAGAGGCGAAGGGCAGGGCGATCATCATGGGTGGCGGGCGACATGTGGGACCGGGATGGAGCGGGTCTCCGATTATCCTTCCCGACACGGATCGGGTGGCCGGGGTGTTCGGATCGCACAACTATGAGATGCATGGGGATGATTACCTTTTTCACGATCTCATGGGTTCGGACAACCTCCCCATCCTCCGACTGCTCGAGAACGAAACGATAGACATTGGCCTGTTTGAAAGAAACGGGGAATCGCCGCAATCGATTCATGCTAGTGAATGCTGTGAAATTATTTTTGAGTACCTGGCATTCAATGATGATTACGAATCAGAACTCGCGATGGAGTCCCTTCAAGAGTGGTCGCGCCTCGACCCGGATTCCTTTGCCTGCCACCTGTTCACCGCGTGGGAGTTGATAATGGCGATGGACCTGGAAGAGGATAACCCTGAATTGGAGGAGACCGCGGGCGAACATGTCTCTCGATTGGTGGAACTTTCCCCCCAATCACAAGTTGCGGGAGCGGCGCATCTCTCTTATCTCACGATCATGAGCCGTCATACGGAAGCGTTGGAGTTCTTTAAAAGTTTCGAGGATCGGATCTCTTCTCATCCACTCTTTCAGGTTTTAGAACTCGAGAACCTCGCCGCCGCCGATCCGGATATGGCGATTGAGAAAGGCGAGACAATCTTACAGGCTTTTGGCGAACCAGAATCGCATTGGTTTGAATTGTCCGGAGTTTTAAGAGATAACGGCCATTACGAACAAGGACTCATTGCGATCGAGAAGGCAATGGAAGGCGGAAAAGACTTCACGAACTACTATCGACCTCGTCTCGCCAATATTCTTGCACACGTCGGTCACCACTCAGATGCTGAAGAGGTGTATGATCTGATTCTCGAAGAAGACCCCGACAACCCTCTTTATTGGTTTTGGTTTGCCGAGTTTCTGGCGGACCACCCGGAGGGCCGTAAGCAAGAAGCGCGAGAGGCCCTTCAGAAGGTCACAAGTTTGGATAACTTGGAAATGGTGTCCGAGAGTGACCGCGGGAGAGTCTGGGAAAAACTCGGGAGGGGTACCGAACAAACGAATGGTTCATCCGAATAGTGCGAAAGTCATCTCTCATGACATTATGGGAACCCTGGGGGTTTTCCAAATGTGGCGTGGTTATCCGAGGGGAACGCCAATTTGAAAGGGTGGAACAGAGGTAACGAAAAGATGGAGGTGGATTGAAATTAAACTGTTTCCCATTGATAAAAAAGCCGACTTTCAGTCCTCGGGTTGGGTGCTGTTTTGGGGTTCGCTGATCGGAATCGTGGTCGGCTCGGCCACAGTGGTCTATCGGTTTGCGGTCAACAGAGGAGTCGAACTGGTCTGGGGAGGCGAGGGGCCGAACCTCGAACAATCGATGATACGACTTATGTTCCCCGCCATCGGCGGTTTGGCGGTGGGTCTGATTCTTTACAAAGTTCTCAAACGGACTCCCTCACATGGGGTTCCATCGGTGATTCACGCGGTTCAAACCAATCGAATTCGAGTCCCCTGGAAGATGGGAATTCCCTCTGCGTTATCAGTGGTGGTCTTGGCATCGGGAGGGTCGGCCGGACCCGAGGGGCCCGCCGCCGAGATCGGCGCGGTGTTCGGATCGAATACGGGTAGAATGTTCAAGGCGAGTCCGAAGACCTTACGAACTCTCGTTGGATCGGGTGTCGCGGCGGCGATCTCCGCGGTGTTTAGCGCACCCATCGCGGGAGTGTTCTTCGCGCTGGAGGTCATTTTTCAAGGGTTTGAATTGGCTCGGATTCCACCCCTCATTATGGCCGCGGTCACCGCTTCGATCATCACTCAAATGGCGGTTGGATATGGTCCCGCGATCGCTTTCACCGATTTCAGTTTCGAATTATTTGAATTCCCCCTTTACATCATCCTCGGGATACTGACCGGACTGATTGCCGCTGGATTCATCAAATGGGTGGACACAATTTCGCGATTGTTCGCATCTCTAAACATTCCTCTTTGGTTGAAACCCGCTATTGGCGGATTAGCTGTGGGAGCTATCAGTCTTGTCGCTCCTGAAGTGGTAGGAGAAGGATATGTCTTTCTAGAAAACGAGCTGGAGGGTCAAATCGTTTTGTCTGGATTGGCGCTCATGTTGGTGGGAAAGATCCTCGCGACTGGATTCACACTTGGATCGGGGGCTCCCGGGGGCAGTTTCGCCCCAGCGATTTTTATCGGCGGCGCACTGGGGGGAGTCTATGGTTTATTAGTGGAGAGTTTCGCCGTTTCGGTCACCTCCTTTACGAATTACGCGCTTCTTGGAATGGCGGGAATGGTGGTGGGCACCTTTAACGCCCCAATTACCGCAATCATGATCACCCTGCAGGCGACTCTCGGAAACCCCGAAGTTCTCATCCCTCTCATGACCACTGTCGCGGTTGTCCATCTCACGATGAGTCGATGGGATAATCTCTCGATTTATACTCAGGTTCTCAAACGTCAGGGGAAATGGTTCGCTCCGGAATATGATAGAGACCCCTTGTTGCAGATTCCCGTCAGCGACATCGTGGTCACATCGACCATTCGATTCAAAGAATCCTCAAAAGTTGAAGATGCCCTCAAAACGATTGGGACATCGGACGACACAGTTTTTGTGGTTGAAGACGATACCGGCAACTTCCTCGGGATCATCACCCTCCACAGTTTACGCTCCGCGTTGACCGATCCTTTAATGGGACGATTGGTCACATTAAGCGATGTGATTGAAGCCTCTTTGCCTCGCATCTCCCCATCAATGAGTCTTCGCGAGATCGTCCATGAGTTCGAAAGCACAAGCGCCGAGGCATTACCTGTATTCGATGAAGAAGACCGCTATATTGGATTGGTCACCCGGGCTGGGGTCTTCTCCGCATACCGAACCGCGAAGAATGCCCTGGAACATGTCGACGAAGATTCGCTTCCGTAGAGGATTTCCAGCATAAATCCAGCTTTATGTCTCGTTCTTGTTCCAATTTCGACCGTGTTAATCTTCAGACCGGGGTAGGATATCGGGGCGGGTTTGGTCCGAGTGAGAAAAATCGGGGCGAGCATGATTTGTTGATGCCAGAAGCCCTCTTTTTGTGTACAATTGGTGTCAAATTCTTTCCTTTGCAGATGGAGGCCGAAATCGTGACAGATGAAACGTTCCCGGTTGTTTCCAATATCCAGGATGCCCGACCCACTTTTGAAAAAGCCATCGAGGAATCCGACCTGGACCTTCTGACATCTCTCTTTATGGATGATGCGTGGATGCTGCCCCCCAGTTCGCCCATCTTAAAGGGTAGAGAGGCAATCATGACGTATTACAAAGGAATGCTGTCAGTCGGTGAGTACGAGATGAGGTTCCAGAACGAAGAACTAAACGATTATGGTGATATTGCCGTTGAGATAGGGTCCTGGTCAATGAATGTGAAAACGGCCGATACTTCGGATCATCAGGCCCAGGGAAAATCGATGGTCGTTTGGCGAAAGACGGATGCGGGCTGGCGAATTGCAAGAGATATGTTCAGTAGTAATAACCCGGAAGACTGAAGCGATTGGACTTTCTCTAAGAGATCCTATTTTAGGGGACTGAGGATGAGGCCTCTCGGCCTGTACTCGATAGGGGTAATGTCGCGTCGAGGAGTGCCAGGGAATCGCGGTCGGTCAAAAGGTGATCTCGAATATCTTCCGCCATCCTCAAATTACCCGTTGCGTCACTATGGGGATCTCTCTGGTAGCGCTGGTAACTTCTCGTTGTCCGTACATACCGCACCCCGTGATCTTTGCAGGTCTTCTCATGGCTGCGTCTCGGTTTATAGAAATCCACCTCGGCCCACTCATCCTGGTCATTACGCGCGTAGACCGTGTCTCCCTCTTGTTTGAGCAAGTCCCATGACAAATTGAAATTCAGGCTGCCCTGCTCGTAGGATTCGCTGAATACATAGAAGAGCGAACCATTCTCCTCGCACTCTTCATCCCACTTCTCGATGATCTTCCCATAAAGGTCCCACGCGGCTTGGATGTATTCCGAGTTGGGTCCGGGTTCCCACATGCTGTCGACACGCGGAATAAACTGGAGAAACCAGTCGCCCTCTTGTTTGTCGGGAGACATCCTCGCGAGCACCTGTTTCTTCATTTCGGCTAACAGAAAATAGATCCGGGTTTTAAAATAAAGAAACGTCCCCATGCGCTCTTTAAAAGATTTTCCATCGGTTCGTTCACGTTCCTCGATCTTGAGTTCTCCCTCCTCAAGGTAATATCGAAAAGGTTTCAGCCCCATGTTTTCGGCAGAGTCGATCATCAGGATTCCACCGAGATCGTTGCCGCAGAACTGCGAGATCACAATATCGGGCGAGTAGAGGACCCCCTCTTGCTTGTAGGCCTCAAACTCCTGGTCGGTGGCCCAACCCCCCATGCCGATGGACATCACCTCGACCCGATATCCCTCGTCCCGCAAGAGCTGTTCCAGAGCGGCTGGAAAGATCTCCTCTCGGGGGCCCACCCCAAAAGTGACCGAATCGCCGACGACCAGAATCCGGGCGACTCCTTCGGGTTTCTCGAAGGCGCGTTCCTTGTCTTTCCACCCCCGCGAATTGGTTTGACTCGTCTTGAGCAACTCTCCCGTGTCGGGGTGGTGGATCGCGAAGGGATGGTTAGGCGGGAACCCCCACCCAAAACGTTCCGCGACCTCGCAGTCGGAAATGTATCCGGCGGGCACCGGCGCGGGGACAAAGAATCGAAGGACAAATTCTCCAATCAAGAACGCCAGCCCCATCGAAAGAATGAGGGTGACACAGGTGAGAAGTCGGATTTTCCAGAGGGTGGTTGATGTCATAGAGGAGGTGTTATCAAAAGTAAGATCGGTCTGTGATTCGGCATGGTTCCCCTGCCTGTTTCAATCCGTTTAACTCTCTTCATTCTTATTCGGTTCCCGAGTCGGTTTCAATCCGGCACCCCTTTCCCACTCTAATGCGAAGTTGGAAGGTAATCGAGATGAGGCAAAACCACATTTTTCGCCCCACCCCTATCCCGAATAAGATATCCCACAAATACCACGCACCAACCTTCGAATTTCTGGAAGCCGAAGAGACGAAAAACCATGGCCCCAACGGACAGAGGTAACAAGCAGTTTGAGTCTCTTAAATGTGTGGCACTAAGAATAGGTTCGGTCAGTTACGAGTACTGCCTCTCTTGCGATGGGGGGCACTCGACGCTGTTTAAGTTCGATTCAGGTATGTGTGACATCAGATCATGACCGACACAAGAACCCTCAGAGTCTACTGCGACACATCGGTCTTCGGTGGATGTTTTGATGAAGAATACAAGGTGGCGAGCGAGGCGTTGCTCAATAGGTTTAGAGCCGGAGAGTTTCGCCTAGTCGTAAGCCAGGTCACTCTGGGTGAGTTGGCGATGGCCCCGGTCGAGGTTCAAGGCGCCTTAAGGAGTATTCCCGGCCTCAACCGTGAGTTCTTCCGCATCTCTGACGAATCATTGGAACTTAGGGACGCCTACCTTGAGGCCGGTGTGGTCGGCCCTTCCTCACAAAGGCATGACCGATGAGGAGATCCAAAAGGACGAAGAGGAGCGAATCAAGGCCAGCCCGATCCTTAGACCAATCTACGATGAGATGACGAACCAAACCCAGACTTCCGAATAAGGAATCCGAGGGATCAGATGACTCAGGCAATGAAGTGGGAGGGGAGCGCGGCCTCCACCGACAATGTGGGAGCGGTCAGTTACGAGTACTGTCTCTCTTGCGATGGTGGCGGGTTTACTGATCCCTGAAGAATGTCCACCACTCTTTCAATGATCATCTTGTGAATTTCGTCCTTGATCATGCCAGCTTCTCCGACTATCAACGACCGATCCGCGGTGAAAATCTTCCCCGGGCGAATAAAACTGGTCCGATGCAGGCTTCCTTCAACAAAGTCCGTTTCATCGATTTGAATCGCGTGTGGATCGGCGTAGGCGCTGCTGGTGATCTGACAGAGGAGCCAATCGTCTCCGCCCGCGTGAGCCAGGACCAGCGAAGGACGAACCTAGCTGGAGGAAAGGTCCGAGAATGGGAAAGGAACGAGTACTACTTTGCCTCTTGCAGGTGAGACCATGCTCGATCTTCCTCTGGGAGATTCCAATCGGCCAGGGCCTTCTCCGATAGGACAGCGGTTTCCATGGATTGGGAGTCATCCAACAAGGTGAGGATAGCCCGCCTCGGCCCCTTCAGTTCGACAGGTTCGGCGAGTTCGATTCGTCCATCAGGTTGGATCGTCGCTTCATAAGATTCGAGCATGTTGGAAATCCTCCATTCAATTCTTAGGGTAAACTGGACAAGACATCCTCGGCAAGGTCCAATGATAAAAAAACTCAACGCGGGGTCGGTCACTCCTTGCTGGATCGTGAATCCCTTCTCGATCCCACTTCCGCACGAATCCCTTCGTGCCACCGGAGGAAAGCCCTGGTTCGGAGGAAAGGATTCCTCCGAGAGTTGCGACGAGAAAGGAATCACGTCGCAGAAGACGGGGACCGGTTCCGATCTGGGCGCGCTGGTCTCGGGGCTGCGTTACGAGTACGACGGGCTGAACCTGTTGCGGGTCGACGAGATCTACGGCGCCTCCCTCTCCGAGTCCGGCCCCTGGCGCACGGTCGAAGTCTCCACCCACCGCACCTGGCCAGATTGCTGCCCTCCTCTGGCGAAAAGCCCTCTGTCTAACTTAAAATGAGGTCGAGGTGAATCCAATGCTTGAAAGAATAACGTGCGATCCGGAAATCCTGGGGGGAAAACCCTGCATCAAAGGGACACGAATCAGTGTCGAGTTCATTTTGGAACTCCTGGCTAGCGGAGGGAGCATCGCCACCATCGTTGAAAAATATCCACACCTCGAATCCGTGGATGTCGAACAAGCGGTTCAATACGCGGCCCACTTTCTCGAGAACGAGATTTTGCTCTCTCCTGGAACCTCTCGATGAGGTTGACCGAGTTTTCATGGCTTGCCGATGAGAATATCGATGGGGAAGTTGTGGAGTTCATGCGCGGTCGAGGTCTTACCGTTCAAAGCATCCGGCAGGCCGAGATGAGAGGCTCCTCCGATGCGAAAATTCTCGAAATGGCATAGGGGGCGCAATCAGTGGTTCTTATGCACGATCGCGATTTTGGAATGATGGCGATCGCGGCCAAGAAACCCTATTTCGGGATCGTATTCGTTCGACCGGGACAGATTAGCGCGGAGAAAACCATAGAAACTCTCAATGAGATTCTTTCATTGGACATCGAACCGACTCCCCCCTTCATCCTGGTCGCGGAAAGAAAACCGAGTGGAGTCCAAGTTCGACTCCGTCAGAAACTATAGAACCTTGGAACCCGAGGGATCATATGACTCAGGCGATGAAGTGGGAGGGGAGCGCGGCCTCCACTGACAATGTGGGAGCAGTCAGTTACGAGTACTGCCTCTCCTGCGATGGGGTGTCTTGCGCTTCGTCCGAAAATTGGCGGCTTCCCCTGTTTGGTTTGTTATTCATTCACCATATAAGAGTGGGATAGTGGCTTTTCGCGACAACCGTATCGTTAGCGACTATTCTCCAGAACTCACCATGGCTCTTGGTCCCATTGGTCGGGTTGTAAGGCAAAGCGTCTCCGATCCCATCCCCGTTGAGATCAATCGTTCCAGCAACATCTCGACGCCAGTGCCCCGCAACCATGTCCGGGCCAATTCCATAGATCGCGCCGTACGACATAATGAAAGCTCCCTTCCCACCCGGAAATGTATCGTAGCCATGGGGGAGCAGCCCGGCGCCAAAGGGGTCCTTCGTTTCAGCCTCAGACATATACGCGGTGGGAGTCGTTAAGGGGCAATGAATTCCAGGGGTATAGTGGTTCCTTGGAGAGCCCATCAAAAATTCCACAGACCTTGCCATGGCGGGTGTCCAGCCGAATGGTGAGCATTCGCAGGCACGATTCGAGTCGAGACAGTTCCCTCTGGCCCGGATGCGATGGACCAGATTCTTGACAGCCGGGTCTGGGTGGCTCAGGTCATTGTAATCGGGATGAATGGATCCCATGTCGATCCTGATCGAATGCATCGCCAGTTCAATGGACCGCATGTTCCCCCGCGACTGAGTGACCTTGGCCCGCGTTTGAGCCTCCAGGAAGTTGGGGAGCGCAATCGCGATCAGGATGAGAATAATGGCAATCACGATGAGCAGCTCGATGAGAGTGAACCCGGACCGGTGACTGTCGGGTTTTGATTTAACTCGTTGAATTGGAGAGATTTGTATTGGCCCCCTATGCGGCATTCCACTTTCCTCCTGGCAAACTGGCGTTGAGAATGGATCATAGAGGGGGGAGCACTAAGCTTCAAGAATCTCCGCCACTTTTTGAATGACTGTCTTCTCGATCCCACTGCCGCACAAATCCGTTCGTGCTTCCAAGGGAAAGCCCCTCCTCGGAGGAAGGGATTCCTCCGGAAGGTGCGACGATGAAAGGAATTAATGAAATGACTGTCTTTGGAAGGAGAAACCAGATTCTCCTCTGCCTCGTTATTGCGTTTATTGTCATTGCTTGCATTATGTTTCTGATCTTCTCCTCTGTGGAAAAGGTCACGATTGATTCCTAAATATTCTAGGTTTTGCGACGTGGTATTATGAGTGGTATCCGAGGGATCAGATGGCTCAGGCGATGAAGTGGGAGGGGAGCGCGGCCTCCACCGACAATGATTGCTGGATCGTGAATCCCTTCTCGATCCCACTTGCGCACGAATCCTTTCGTGCATCTGGAGAAAGGATTCTCGTCACAGGAAAGGACCGGCTCCGATCTGGGCGCGCTGGTCTCGGGCCTGCGTTACGAGTACGACGGGCTGAACCTCTTGCGAGTCGCAGTCATTCCTTACCGAAAAAGGCTTCCGAAGACGCGATGCACATTGCGGTTGCGGCGGTCCACGCGGTAGACTTCTTATTGACATGGAATTGCCGGCACATCGCGAACGCGCACATGCGCGACGCCATCGATGAAGTGTGTCGGGAAGCGGGATACAAACCACCCGTGATCTGCACGCCCGAGGAGTTGAGTCATGACGAATTCGACTGACCCGATCATTGAAGAGATCCGAAAAACTCGGGAGGCTCACGCGGCTTCATTCGATTACGATGTGAAACGGATCACACGCGATTTCCAGGAACAAGAAAAACAATCCAACCGGAAAATCGTCTCACCTCCTCCAAAGCCGCCACTCGCGTCCAATCCCGGCAAGGCTTGAATCGGGGAACGGTGTGGAGTGTCTCCGAGGAATGGAAGTACCAGTGGAATCCGAGGGATCAGATGACTCAGGCAATGAAGTGGGAGGGGAGCGCGGCCTCCACCGACAATGTGGGAGCGGTCAGTTACGA
>JAJDBZ010000288.1 GCA_029261095.1 Candidatus Omnitrophota bacterium
GACTTTTGTTGGAAGTGCGATGGATGTATCAGATCATGTTTTTTTAACGACCCGCTTCTTTCTCCCAATATTGAGCAGCATCGAACAAGGATTCGGGTGAAATCCCTCCCTCAATGAGCTCGATAAAATCTCTGATATCAATCCAATTGTCCTTGACCCTGTCGTAGTCAGCCCTCGGTATCGGAGATTGGGTGGACGCTTCGGTGGATGTCGGTGAAGGACTTGTAGTTGAAGTTTGCGTCGATGTGGGCATCAGTGTGAATGTTGATGTTGAGCTAGCGGTATGAGTGGGTGTTGGCGGGGGTGTACCTGTCGTGCTTGGTGTATCGGTGTTCGCGGGAGAGGGTGTGGGTGTCCATGTGTCCGTAGGTGTGGGTGTGAATGTCGAAATAGGGGTGCCTGTCGTGGTCAAGGTCGGCGTAAAAGAGGGTGTGGGAGTCCACACAGAGACCTGGCCCGTCGCAGTGGAAATTCCTCCCTGACTGTCCAGAACTTTGAAAGCAATCTGGAATGTCCCTGGAGTGGTGTAGAGATGATTCGTGGTCGATTCAATACTGGCGGAGGAGACTGTTCCAGTCGCGCTGAAAATGTTGGGGTCCTCAAAAGCCCACGCGTATTGGTTGAGGAGCCCATCGCTGTCAGTGCCCGAGCCAATCAAACTGACAATCAGTGGAGGTGGGCCTTCTATGGGGAAGAAAGAAAGTGCCACAGTCGGCGCAGAATTGGTGGCGGTTAGCGTAGGTGTGGGTGTCATCGTGGAGGTTGGCGATTCGGTTGCTGTTGCTGTCGCTGTTGCTGTGGGCGTCAGGGAATGAGTGGGGGTGGATGTGGGTGTCCATGTATCCGTGGGCGTGGGTGTGTGTGTAAATGTAGAGGTGGGTGTGTTTGTCGGGGTGAAAGTCGGAGTGAATGTGGGTGTGGGGGTCCACACCGTCACTTGCCCCGTCGCATCGGCAATCGCGCCTCGATCATCCCAGACCCGGAATGCCACCTCAAAGATTCCCGGAATGGAGTAAAGATAGTTGGTCGTCGATTCAATGGTGGCAGCGGAGAGCGTTCCAGTCGCGCTGAAGATGGCCGTATCTTCGAACGCCCAAGCGTATTGGGTCAAAAGACCGTCGGTATCCGTCGCAGATCCAACCAGACTGACATTTAAAGGAGGTGCCCCTTCTACCGGAAGCAAGGAAACCGAGACTGAAGGTGCCAAGTTGGTGGCAGTATGTGTGGGTGTCGGTGTATGAGTGGCTGTGGGTGTCCATGTATCCGTGGGCGTGGGTGTGTGTGTGAATGTAGAGGTTGGTGTGTTTGTCGGGGTGAAGGTCGGCGTGAAAGTGGGCGTGGGAGTCCACACCGTCACTTGCCCCGTCGCATCGGCAATCGCGCCTCGATCATCCCAGACCCGGAATGCCACCTCAAAGATTCCCGGAATGGAGTAAAGATAGTTGGTCGTCGATTCAATGGTGGCAGAGGAGACCGTTCCGGTCGCGCTGAAGATGGTGGAGTTTTCAAACGCCCAGGCAAATTGAGTAAGGAGGCCGTCTGTATCGGTGGCTGAACCAATCAAACTAACATTGAAGGGAGCAGCTCCTTCGATGGGGGCGATGGTAAGATTGGCGATGGGAAAGACATTTGTCGGGGTCGCTGTCGGAGTTGGGGTATCTGTAGGTGTGTCTGTCGGTGTAAACGTCTCCGTGAAAGTGGGTGTCGGTGTCCATGTCGGAGTGTTCGATGGCGTATGAGTCTCGGTGAACGTTGCAGTGTCGGTGGGCGTGTCCGTAATGGTGGGTGTCAATGTCGGAGTCGGCGTTGGAGCGGAAAAATCCCAACCACTGTTGCCTCCGGAATCGATATTGCCTCCCACTCCAGCGTAGATATCGGTTGCGTTCACATTGTTGGACTCCATAACATCCACATACTGGATATCACGATTCCCTCTTGGATCGATTAACCACTGATTGCTTGGTAGAAGACTCCTCAGCTTCAAGAGGTTTCCCGCGCTTCCTTGGAATGTCAGGTCCCCAACAATGGTCTGAGTCGAGCTTTGCTGAAAACTAACCGTGGCACTGCTCAACGAAACTTTTGCCAAATCGCCGTAGCTGTTGGATCCTGTAATCGATTGATTCGTACCGGTTAATTGGACCGTCCCCTCCGACGCATTGAAAGTTCCATCCACGACGAGATCGTTTGGGAGAGCCAGTGTATGCGCTTCGGTTTCGAACCGGTGCCCGGCTGGGACCCTAAACGTGATTCCATTTGTGAGAGTGACATCGGATAGAGAATGAGTGTATGGAATCGTGCCCGATCCCGAATGCCCATTAGCCAAGTGGAAATTGGTGATTGCCAGTGTGTCTTCGTCTTCACTTCGAACGATGAGAGTTTCGGATTCTAGATCCAGATCAGTGATATTGGTTCCTGAAGCGACGACAGCGACCGCCCCTCGTGAGCCCGGTGTCAAACTGTTGTAATAGACGAGCAGGGAATCCCCCGCTCCCATCTCGACCGATGTGAACGAATAGGGAGAGGAATCGGTGGTGTAACTTCCCACTTGGGTGCCGTCATTGACTAGGATGAGATCCGTGACTCCATCGCAACTGCCTGATATCGTTCCTACATTCGAACTGTGAAAGTCGAATTCATAAAGTTTCCAGTACAAACCCACCGTGGTTGTGGTCACATGGAACTGGATGCGGGCCTGAGTTACCGCCCCACGAGTAAAAGACTTTTCGACCCACACCTTGTCAGAGAACACACCGCTATAGACATCGGTCCAGACCCCATCTTTGTAGACATCCACATTGACCTGGTCGATGTTACTGCTCGCAACCGCATTAAATCGAATACGGTCACACATGGCAGAGGGTCGATTAAGATATAGATAGGGTCCCCATGCAGGATCCCCCGTATCATGAAAACAGCGGGCGGAGGTCGCCAGTTCATCGTCTTGTGCCTTCGTTTCATCCTCCCATCCGTTGGTTGGATCAGCAAAACTCGTGAATGATAGCCACCCCGTATCCGGAGGTTCTGTTAAGAAGACCTGGTCATTTCCACTGGCAGTGCCCGAAGCGTTTCGTAGTTGGGCGCGGAAATGATAAGTGGTCCCCTCGGTGAGACCGGAAAGCAGGGTTCCAAAAGTATCCCCTGTGACCGAACTCTCGCCCCAGACGGTCGCGGAACCGTATGCAATCGTGGGGCCATATTCGAACCGATATTCGCAAGGCTCTCCTCCATCATCGAGGACCTTTCCATGGACGACCGCGGCTGTCGCTTCAACAGAAGTTGCCGCCGTAGTCTGGCAAATGGGGACAGAAATCTCGGGGGGTTGCTCGAAGAATTCGAATTCATACAACCAGAACCTCCACCCCCCTGTGTTGTAGCGGTATCTGAACCGAGCCTGAGTCACATTACCTGCCGTGAAAGACAATTCTGTCCAGGAACTGTCGAGGATCGCTCCCTGCCAAGCGTCCACCCAAACCCCGTCTCTGTAGACGTCGATGTCGACTTCGTCCACAACTCCATAACCAAAGTCAGAATAAACCCGCACTCGGCTGCAAAGGATCGGGTCTGTCAGAGTCAGATAGAGGTAGGACCCCCAACCAGTGGCTTGTGTCTGATCTTCAGCATAAGTTCCCGTATTCCCATCGAAACTTGAAGACTCGGAGACCCATTTTGAATCTGGGTCCGAAAACCCTGTTGGTGATTTCCAACCTAAAGCCGAGGCGTTCTGATTAGCCACAAAGAAAATGAGTAAGAGAGCCGAAAGGGCTAATCCATTCCGAATAAACCCGATATGAAATACCTTGAATTGGAAAAGAAAGAAGTGGCGTAGAAATGCACGGATACATGGACCATAAGGCTCTCCGAGGAAAGTCAGAGGTTCAGTTAACGAGCAACTAGCCCCACTTGGTGCAACTTCGTTCTTAAGCATGCTAATTAAGCGTTTTATCACTTTCACCAATTATATATTGAAAATATGATAAATCAATATAGATGAGGGGTTTCGGACTGGTTTAGAACAGATATATACTGTCTAGGAATGTTGCAACCGTTAAATGGTAGAAGTAAACTTAATTAGCGGAGAACTTCAGGTCGCCGGATTTCTGTGAATCGCTAGACCGATTTTTCAACTTAAACCCTGCTGGATCCGGTTTCATCTGCCCACAAAAGGGCGACCGGCATTCCTAAGACGTGGGGTTTGGGTCGTTTTTCACATACAGATCTCTCGAAAGCAGGCGAGGGTGCAAGTCCTCCAGGGGTTCGAATCCCCTTCCCACCGCCAGGAAAAGTCTTGATTTCCCATTAATTCTTGGGCATTCCCAGGCCCACATCGTATTCCATTGTGGCCTGAATTCTCCAAAATACGACTCGGAACCGAAGGTTCCTTTGAGGTGGTCGTTGGCCTCCGATCGTATAGGTCGCGTATCGAATGGATTTCATAGAAGTGAGGGTCCAAAGCGGTGAGGCGGGTTTTTATCTCTTTTGAAGAATATTAATCGGAAAAACGGTCAGGCTTATTTGATTTGGATAGCTGGGATCGCGAAATCATGGTGGAAACTGAAAAATCCAATGGTGGGCCTGGTTGGAATCGAACCAACGACCTCACGCTTATCAGGCGTGCGCTCTAACCGGCTGAGCTACAGGCCCCCGATGGGCAAGAGGCGAATATACACGCCCCACCCCTGTTTTCAAGGTGGGAGTCAGGGAGCGATCTCAAGCCCGCAACCGGAATCGGGTGGGCCCTCGAGCGGGATCTCTCTGTAGACCTATCGACAATCTCTCTTTAGTATCAGTGTTCAGACCTTACAAGAGATTCGATGCGATTGGTAAATATTCAAGAAAAACAGGCATCTTGTTCGTGAAACGACCCTCAACCCGTCTTAGGGAAATGCTAGATTCGACCGGATTAATCCAAGCGCCAGGTGTGTTCAACCCCTTGCTTGCACGCCTTGTAGAAAACGTCGGGTTCCCCGCAGTCTATGTCTCCGGAGCAGGTCTTTCCAACGCGATGCTTGGCCTTCCAGACGTGGGCCTCTTGTCCATGACCGAGGTCACTCGAATGGCGGGTCAAATCGCGAAAGCCAGTACGCTGCCCGTTGTCTGCGATGCCGACACGGGGTATGGAGGACCTGGGATGGTTCGACGTGCGGTCGAAGAGTTCATTCATCAGGGGGTAGCCGGCATCCACCTCGAAGACCAAGTCGCTGACAAGAAGTGCGGACATCTTCCGGGTAAACAGCTGGTCCCGACCCAGGAAATGGTGGACCGCCTCGATGCGGCTGGGGAAGGAAGGACCGATCCCGATTTTGTCCTGATCGCACGGACTGATGCCCGTTCGGTCGAGGGGATCGATGGTGCTTTACATCGCGCGACCGCGTACATTGGTGCCGGTGCGGACATGATCTTTCCGGAAGCACTTCAGTCCATTGATGAATTTAAATTATTTGCCGAATCAGTCTCCGTCCCAATTCTGGCCAACATGACCGAATTTGGGAAATCTCCGTTGCTAACTGCACAGGAACTCAAAAGTTCTGGAGTGAAGATGGCGATTTATCCACAGACTTGTCTGCGGGTCATGATGAAGTCGTCAGAAGATGTCCTCAGGGAGATCCTAAAAAAGGGGACTCAAAAAGAATCGTTGGATAAGATGCAAACGCGCCAGGAATTATACGACCTTCTGGATTACAAGGGGTGGAAGATCTAGCCATTTATTCGGGGGTTTGTTGGGGGAATTCCGAACGCGGTTCTTAACCGTGATAAAAATCTTCACGGACTATTTTTCCATCTTTCCAGGTCTGTATGGAAACCTGATGCTGGAGTACACGATTGCCATCGGGGAAGGTCATATCCCAACTCGATTCGATAGCGGCCTGTTCCCCTTCAATAATGACCTTGCCAAAGGTTACCGAATGGAGTTTAAAATTGTTAACAAAGAATTCCTCGCTCTTTCGGTTGGTGGCTTTTCCTATTCGTTCCTCAATCCAATTTTCACTCATGACCACTTCATCGTCATAGAAGCGTTCGAAGGTTTCGAGTATTCTGCCAGCAAGGATTCCTTGAATCAGTTGGTGGATGTTCCCTCGGATATCGGTCATTCCTGATTTGCTCTGGATCCAACCCGAAGCCCTTCGGTGGGATCGCCAAAATCCTCGTTTTCATCGGAGATGGACCGAAGCGAGAATTCGGGATATTCCGGGGTCAGTATCGGATCATAAGGGGGGAGGTAGAAAGTGCCTGTTTCCCAAACTCCAAATAGAGTCCTTTCAAGTCCGCGTGTGGTCCCGACAAACAGGCCTACCATCATGTTCTCTAAGGGTGACCGCCGACCGAAGGTGATTTCACCCACTGTTTTGAGCGGAATCTCCATCCACCCAGCGGCCAGATTGGTAATCCCACGTCTTAGTTTCTGGCGGAACTGGAAACGGTCGACATCCGAACGTTCTTCATAGGTATACCCCCCCTCATCCGCGTACGGGTCGTCATATTGCGCCCATGCCAGGGGTGTGAACAAGGTCACCATGAAGATGGAGAACGCCCAAAAAACACTTTTCATCGTTTCCTTTATCGACCATTCCTTCTCAACTCTTTATCCTCCATCAAGTTAAGAATATTGAGGGGGTTACAAAAAAAGTCGACCGAAGCGAAATGGGCATTCAGGTTCTTTTTGAAACGCCCGATAATCAATCATGGGTTTGGCTGAATCCGCTGTAATCGGCACTGTTGTGGGAACCAGGGATGACATTCTTCGTACGTCGAGGAGGGGGGGACGACGTCTCTTGCAGGATCTGCTCAAGAAGCCGTACATGAACAGGAACCAAGAATCTGAAACTCTCAAGACCGAGCGTCCCAGCGCTCCTCGCTCGGTAACCAAGGCGGAGAATGTCGTATTCCTTGTCAAAACAAATGTGAAAAAGCATTTGGAGACAGGCAAAGCGAACTTCGACGAGGGAAATCCAATCGGCGCCAAAGAGTGTTACGAAAAGGCACTGGATATCGATCCGACATGTGCCATCGCATATTTCTATCTTGGGTTTACCCACCACGAGATGGGGAACACCGAACTCGCGAAGGATTATTACTTTCAGGCAATCGACCTCGAACCGAAACAATCTTTGTTTCTCGAACATCTTGCACGACTACACTTCGAAC
>JAJDBZ010000289.1 GCA_029261095.1 Candidatus Omnitrophota bacterium
CGACAGGGGCTTCCGGATGATCTCCGACTATCGGGTGGGATTCCGCGATCGGGGATCCTTCCTCATCTAGGACTTCGACAGTCAGAGTACCCCCACTCGCATCGACATTGATGAGAAGTTCGCGACCCTCGGTGGAAAACAGTTTGGTGGTAAGGACCCCCGCAGTATCGTCTGCATCGAGAGAAAGAAAGCCATCCCGACGCAGTGTTCCAAGGCAAACAGCGCCCCAGGTCGGGTCAGGGTCCTCGGGTATGGATCGATACTTGATCCCCGTATAGTAAAACCACATCTCATCCCCCCGCATGACCGGGGCGCTAGGTGGAAGAATCTGCATTGTATCATAGGCGCCGACTCCACGATCCGAAGGTCCAATAAACGGCTTTCGTTTGCCCACCCGTGTCCAATCGCGCAGGTCGCGGCTACAGGCCAATTGAACGAGGTGGAATCCATCCTCCCCTTCAGGGCGAAGGGAAGTCGTGTGATAGACCGACGGGAGCGAAATGTACAGGCTCTCGTACCGGAAGATTGGCATGTTGTAGATATCGGCCTTATAGGCTGAGGGATCGGAATGTATCGGTGCGTCCCATTTCGGATTGGCCAAACGTTCTGCGATATTTCGCTTCGCAAGAATTTGATCCTCGTCATCCGCGTGAAAAATGAGTTCCGGTGTGGTCCACGTTATGAAATCGCGACTTGTTGCTAGACCATGAGCTCGGCCGAATGGGCCAGTCTGCTTCAGAGTGGCGATGAAGATCTGATTTTGCGTGTCAAAACTGAGATTGGACTCATCTTGCGAGGGAATCATTGGAAGATCCGGACGAGTCCAATGGATACCGTCCGGACTAAAAACAGGTTCACGGCCATAGCAACCGAGAAATCCCTTGAATCGCTTGGCGGGATCGCCTTCCTTGGAATCATATACGACGTTCTCCATTGCATTTTCGGGCCACTTCATGGTGGGATCCAACGCCACGAAGTTGTTTTCAAGAGAACCCTCAATCTCGCGTTGACCCAGGTTCGGTTTGGTCCAATGGACCCCATCGTGACTCTCGGCATAGGTGGTCCCCGCATCGTCGGAAACTCGCGTCGAAGTGATAAGCCACAATTTGTATAACCCTCGTTCGGCATCCCAGGCTGGAGCACACCGAGTCTGAAGGGAGACCTCCCAAGGTCGGTCGGGAATGATCACCGCCCCTTTCTTTTCAGGTTGATGAAGAGTTCGCTCCAGATTTCTGGTGCTCGCGATCCAGTGGTCATCGAGGAATAGTTGCCTCTCAAAAATCGGGAGTGACAATACCTCGGATTCGGCGGAGACTGTTGTAAGGGCATGGATTTCCGAGGGCGAGTTGCCAAAACCTACCCCTGGAAAAGTTAGAACGAGAGCAGATGCTATTCTTAAAAAAGGTTTCATGCGGTTATTCCCTCTCATTTGACGAGCTCAGGTGAACCGTCCATTTCCTATGGTACCACCTACTATGCGACTGATTCCATCAATGCTCTCGTGAGTATCGACGCAGAAGAGTCGTCCGGGAAGGTTGCTTCCATCTCGGTTACGAGCGGCCAGTGTCCCAATAACTTCTAAACAGGGTCAATGGGATGATTGACTGTGGCTTATAGCGCCCATCCGCTGCTTGCGATTCTCAGCCTGTTGGTAAGTCCAATGAAAAACCATCCAGCATCTGAAACGATTTGACCTAATGATTCCATTGATTTATCGTTATCGCTTGATGGAGTAAAACCGGCGCTTAATCCTTGATTTACGCTCCTATGCTCTAGTCAAAAGGTTAATGAAGTTAGATTAGGTGATTTTCGACCGAACTAGACCTTGCCTAATAAATGTGGGTAGTGATTCACGGCTGGTAGGAGTTCATCCTAACTCAGTCACATTCCTCCTCATCTGGCGGTCAGTCGCAAGGTTTCATTTGTACTCGTTTATTCTATCAACTCTCTGGAAGGAAGGACTTTCTGATGCTTCGCAGGAGCCAAATCCAAACCCTCTTTCTCCTATTCTTCATCGTCCTAATACCGTCACCCGCGCCAGCCCAATGGGTGGAGCAAACAATTCAGCTCGAGGAAGGATGGAATTCTATATATCTGGAAGTTGAACCCTACCCGGCAGAGTGCAGACTCCAACTTAAAGGAATGCCAATCAAGACAGTCACCACCTACGATCCGGATCTGTCTTCTGTTGAATTTATCCAGAACCCAGCCGAACTGACACCCGACCTTCCCGATTGGCGTTTCTATTTTCCGGTAGGTGACCCGAGAGCATTTTCTAACAACCTTCACGCTTTTCGCGCCAACACTCCTTACTTGATCGAATGTTCTGAACCCTTCAGCTGGACGATTGTTGGGAAACCCGTTTTTGGTAAACGAGAGTGGAAACCGAATTCATACAATTTTGTCGGGTTCCATGTCGATCCCGCTCAACCTCCCACCATCGACAATTGGTTTTCATCATCCAAAGCTCATCAGCCCATCGATTTTTGGAAACTCGATGTTGCCGGGACTTGGCAGAAGGTCTACACAACTTCGTCCACATCCATCGATTCCGGTGAGGCATATTGGGTCTTTACAGAGGGGCAATCGGATTTTCAAGGACCCCTCGAGATTCAACTCCCCCAGGGTAGAGAGATCGATTTTGCACGAGGGCTTGTCGAACAAGATCTCCAGGTTGTCATCCGGGATGGATCGGAACGGACTCTTTCCTTCCAGACCCTCCCTTCATTAGATGCCCCAGATCTCGACCTCCCGCAATTGGCGGGGCCGGTACCGCTTGCCATTTTCAAATCGATTCAGGAAGGAGAGGTGACACGATTCGACTATGTCGACCTTCCCTCTACACTTGATTTTGCGGGGGACACCTCCATTCCAAACCCAGTTCAAATTTCCATCGACCGGAACAAGATGGGTAACGCGCCAAGTTCATTCGTTTTTCAGAGCGTGCTAGAGATAAGCGATGGCCAAGGATTGCGCCGACGAATCGGGGTTCACGGTGAGAATATGCAGCGCAATGCGCGCCCCACTTCGGCTAAAGGAATCGCAGTCCCTCTGAATCCCAGCGCGGGATTGTGGGTGGGGACGATCGTTCTAGAAACGGTCGATGAAGTCGATGTGTCTCCGACTTCTCTAACCCCGACCGCGTCTCCGTTTGAGTTTAAAGTGATGCTTCATGTCGATGGTAATGGAACCATCCGCGTGCTCAATGAAGTGATTCAACTTTGGAGAGATGGATCGACCTCCCCGGATCCGAACAACCCGAATCTGGAGGTGGTCGATCAACCCGGACGATATGTCTTGGTGACCCCATCGGCTGCACCTTCTATTTTAGAACAAATTGGTTCGACTCTGGTTCCCGCCACTCTTCGCGATGGAAGAGAATTCGCGCGACGTACCAGTACCGCCGCCTACACATTATATGACAGCAGTGGGGAACCAGAGGAACCCATAGTGGCCTCGACGGGCCCCTTCGGAGAGGAGGGGTCGGTCATGGAAGTCAACATCCAAATTGAAGACTCCGATCCGAACAATCCTTTCCACCATCAGTACCACCCTCAACACCGTTACCCGGAGGAAGGTGAAAGTTTTCCGGATTGGACAATCGACTGGAGCATGGAATTTACATTTACAGCCGACCCGCCGGATGGTGTGAATACTGCGGGGTGGGGAGACACTCAAGTCGGGGGAACGTACGAGCAAGTGATCGAGGGGCTGGCGAACGATAGCATCATCGCAGGGGGCTACTTCAAATTGCAGAGAACCAGCCCAGTTCCCGAACTCAACGATGGAGTTAGCCAATGACACTACTCGCCCCCATCAGAAATCTACATCTCGTCGAAAGGCAGAATCAGATGAAAAAAACACTCCTCGCGTTTCTAACCCTCTCACTGATCGGAGGTTTCACAGGGTTCTTGCACACCGCCGAGGGTGCGACGATCTTCGTTCAAGAAGGGGCGAGCGGGAATGGCTCCAGTTGGGGAAACGAGTTCGGAGATCTGAACGCCGCGATCGCCGCGGCAGTTTCCGGCGACGAAATTTGGGTGGCTTCGGGAACTTACTATCCGGGAAATCTACGCACAGATTCGTTCATTCTCAAGGACGAAGTCGAAATCTATGGTGGATTCGCCGGAAATGAAAATTCTCGGGATGAAAGAGATCCTGAGACTAATGAGACAATCCTAAGCGGCGAACTCGGCGACCCCAACAGTCGAGTGGATAACACCAACAACATCGTGTGGGTCGTTACCGGCGTTGATGCCCATCTGGACGGCTTCACCATCACCCGGGGTAACGCGAGAACCGGTGAGACTTATGGCGGGGGGATCTTGGTTCAGGGCGGATCGATACGTGCCCGGAACTGTTGGATCTTTGACAACCGAGCGTTCACCGAAGGTGGGGGGATTGAGATCGAGGCATCGGATAATTGTGTATTTGTGAATTGCCGAATCGAATCAAATTTTTCTGATGGCTCTGGTGGGGGCCTCAAGATAATTGCGAATTCGAGGAATCACCTGTTCACAGATTGTTCGTTCATCAATAACGAATCCTTTAATCAAGGAGGGGGCGCCGCTGCAAACGGGACCGAGTTGCTTTGTTTTGTGGGCTGCCTGTTCCAAGGAAATCAATCTCAAGAGGGTGCGGGCCTTCACTTGGCCAACATTGATGAAGACAACGCATTCGGTCTTCCCAACGGAGTTGAGTTGATCAACTGCCAAATCATAGAGAATCTCGCAACCGATCGGGCAGGCGGAGTTTATATCACCACCTCGGACTACATGCTCATGAAAAACTGTGTGGTGACTCGCAATCAATGTCCCTCTTGGTCAGGCGTCGCTATTCATTTGCCGAACAGCGGATCGAACACGTTGATCGAGAATTGCACCCTCTTCGCTAACACCAACGGTCCCGCACCGAACACCTCCAACCATGGGGTCTATGCGCTCAGCGGCGGCGGTTTCCCTCATACCTTGACCATTCGTCATTCCATCATCTGGGGAAATGGCGACCAGACTCTGCAGGCACAGGTTCAAACCGAGAATGTCGGTGTCACTGTTTCGCCCGAATTCAGCAATATCCAGAACCTCTCCGATACCGTTGGTTTCGGAAACCTTTCCGAAGACCCACTCTTCATAGACGATGAAGGTCGCATCGACCCTTCCTCTCCTTGCGTGGACCGTGGCGGAGACTTCTTCGAAGGCCCCCATGAGGTC
>JAJDBZ010000290.1 GCA_029261095.1 Candidatus Omnitrophota bacterium
ACCGACAGTGTCGTTGGATCTTTCCGCTGGCGTATTGTGGATTGCTATTCATAGCTGTTGTTACATTCTTCTTCTGGTTCTAGAACAAATGAAACGGCAATGGATGATATCACATTCAAGACGAATCTCCCCAAAGATCTCTCTGATCTTCTTGGTTTTAGGATTGATCGTCCTTTCCGGTTGCGCGAACCGAGAGTTAATGCAAACTCCCAATCTTTATGTTCAAGCGAGTCAAAATCCGTTTGTGGACACTCCCCTGGAATTCCAAAATAATGAAGTTGATGTGCTTTACGCCACCGACCGAACTCCAACCGAGCGTGGAGGGGGAGGAAAAGAGTACGGTTACCATCGTTCCCGATCCCTTGCTTACGGGAGTTGTGTGGTTGAGATTGGCGAGGACGTGCCCTGGACCGAACTGGTTCGGAATAGTCTCGCTTCACGAAGAGATGTTTCTCTTGACTTGGAGATCACCAAGATCGGGGAAATGGGACGTTTCCCGGAAACCCCCACCCCAATTGTTCAACAAGCGGGACGTCTCGTTCCCGACCCTCAAGTTGCCGCCGAGGATGAGAAGGTGGCGAGAGGATTTCAATCGGAGGTTGCTCGACGCCTCGCGATCACTCCCAACAAAGAAGCCTTTGTCTTTGTCCACGGCTATAACAACACCTTCGAACATTCCATCTTTGTCATGGCCGAACTCTGGCATTTCATGGGAAGGAAGGGAGTCCCCATCGTTTATTCCTGGCCAGCCGGACGTGGCGGACTACGCGGTTACAACTACGACCGAGAATCCGGAGAGTTCACTGTATTTCACCTCAAGCAATTCATTCGCATGCTGGCATCCTGTCCGGATTTGGAAAAGATCCATTTCCTTGCGCATAGTCGTGGAACGGATGTTCTCACTACCGCCATCCGCGAACTGGTGCTCGAAACTCGTGCGGCGGGAAAGAACCCAAGGGATGTCTTTAAGATCGCTGACGTCGCCTTGGCGGCAGCGGACTTGGACCTCGAAGTCGTCAGTCAGAGGCTTGCGGCTGAGAGAATCGGTTTTGGATTGGGACGAATCACGATCTATGTATCGACTGAAGACAAAGCATTGGGTCTGTCGAATTGGCTATTTACGGGGGCCCAGCGCCTGGGGCGAGTTGGGTTCGACCGGATGGATCAGACCCTCAAGACGAGTTTGAAAGAGAATCGGGGATTGACGGTTGTCGACGCACGGGTCAAGACGGGGTTCATTGGGCACTCTTATTTCTACTCACACCCGGCGGTGAGTTCGGATTTGATCCTGCTCTTTGGCCAAGGTCAAGGTCCCGGCGCCGAAAACGGTCGGCCCTTGGAGCCTGTTGGACCGAATTATTGGCGAATCGAAAATGGATATCCCAATAGACCGTAATAGCAATTCATTGCATACCCATGGCGCCTATGCCGGTCCCCGCGATTGACATCTTTCTTTATGTATTATGTTTCGCATGTAACAAATCTATAAACAGAAGAGGACGCGTCACAGCGTTGAAAGGAAGACGATGAACGAAACAAATTCGAAATTGAAAATCCTGTTTCTTTGCACAGGGAATTCTTGCCGGAGCCAAATGGCCGAGGGATGGGCCAAGAGCCTGAGGTCGGACCGAGTCGAGGCCCACTCGGCGGGGATCGAGACGCATGGACTCAACCCCAACGCCGTCCGCGCGATGGGCGAGGCGGGGGTGGATATCACCGGACACCGATCCAAAAAGGTTGATGAGATTCTCGATATCCCTTTCGACTATGTGGTGACTGTTTGCGATCACGCCCACGAGACCTGCCCGCTATTCCCTGGAAATGCACAAGTCATTCACCGAGGGTTCGACGATCCGCCGCGTTTGGCGAAAGAGGCCCCGACCGAAGAGGAGGCCTTTGAGCACTACCGTCGCGTCCGGGACGAGATCCGGGGGTTCGTGGAAACGCTTCCCGAGTCCCTCTTGGAATCGGATCCGGATTGAGGAACCCCAGCACCTGTTCATGACCCCTGTCGTCCGTGATCGTGATACGGACTTGTCCACTTTGGATAAGCCAGATGTGAGTCCCCAGAAGTCCCTGCTCACAGAGGATCGCTCCGCTTTCGACAGAACGGGCTTTCAACAGAGGGGTCAGTTCTTCCAGGACTTCTTCCGGTATGTCGGCGAAGAGCGGTAGATCGCGCAGCAATTTCATTCTATCGGATGTCGTCTCTATTTCTGTGTTTTCCGATTCAGCGAGTCCCAAATCATCAAGAACAAATATGGGTTCGATTTCATCCTACGATGAGAATACCCGGTATCCGAATGGATTGACAACCTCGATCCCGTCTCGTCGTCATCGCGCGTAGGTCTTCTTTCCGGAACACTCGATCCCATCATCAACCGCGAGTTTCCTAGAGGCTTCACCACCCACCAGATGGTAGTGAATCTGGATTCCGATCTGGTCGAAGGATCGGTTTCTAGGACATGTTCGAGTGTTGTCCCACCCTTCTTGGCGGAATTGTGGGTGTCGGTTCGTTGAGGCTGGACCTGGACGCGATTCCCGCTATCGTAACGTCTTGAGAATAGAATCGGCTTACGCTGGAATCACTGGGAAGGGACATATCGAAGATGATTGTAGGAGTGACCGGATACTTTTGTGCTGGGAAAGATACAATTGCCGAGTACTTGGAGGCAAAGGGGTTCGCCCATATTTCACTCTCAGACATGCTCCGAGAAGAACTGAAGAACCGTGGAAAGAAGATTACCATCCCCAACCTAACCTCGGTCGGCAATGAACTCCGTCGGGTAAATGGTCCCGGAATTCTCGGGGAGAGAGCGGTCGATCGAATCGATTTTTCCCGCAATTGGGTAGTGACTTCTATCCGTCACCCGGCGGAGGTCGAAGCTCTGCACGCCCGCCCCGATTTTTTTCTGCTGTTTGTCGATGCTCCACGCAAGGTTCGTTTTGAACGGTCCTTGGGTCGGGCGCGAAAAGGCGACCCGGTGAGTTTCGAAGAATTTGAAGCGGAGGAGAAACAACAACTCAGCCCAAAGGGGGGAGACCCCGCCGCACAGGCCCTTGCCGCATGCAAGAAAATAGCCGACCAGAAGATCAACAACAATCAGTCCGAGGAAAAACTCGAAGCCAAGATTACCGACCTGGTTTCGAAGGAGTTGTTCGCCCACTTCCTTCCGCGCCCAGACTGGGATGAATATTTCATGATGATGGCCGAAGTGGCCGCCACTCGAAGCAACTGCATCAAACGTCGGGTGGGCGCAGTTCTGGTTCACAATCGGCAGATTCTTTCAACTGGATATAACGGTACACCCAAAGGAATCAGAAACTGTAGCGATGGGGGCTGTCCGCGCTGTGGGGGAGGCGGGGCTTCCGGAGCGGGTCTGGATGAATGCCTCTGTGTTCACGCGGAAGAGAACTCAATTGTCCAAGCCGCGGCGCATGGAGTCCCAATCCGAGGAGGAACACTCTACTGCACCCTCTGCCCCTGTTCATATTGTGCCAAATCAATCATCAACGCGGGAATCCGTGAGGTGGTTTATGGAGGCGCGTATGCGATGGATAAGGTGACTCGAGGGCTTTTCCAAGAAGCGGGTGTGGTCTTTCGAAAGCTGGAGAAACCATCGGTGAGTGTACGCCCAGTATTCCACGGACCGAAGTGATAGGGGAGAAGTGAAAGATGAACTCAAAAGTTTCCATACCATTAGTGTTTACGGTGGTGATGTTCTTAACAAAGGCATCCATTGCGACAGATATTGTCGAGACCTTGGAACCACCGAACACTCCCGGCAATGCCTATAGCGGAACTTTCTTGATCACCCCCTCGGAAACCACCTGGGCGTTTGGCGTGGGAAACGACAATATCCAAGACACCGCCATCTCGGGCATCCGGTTTATCGATGGATTAGAAGCGAGTGACCATTGGATCTCCGCATTGATTTCAAAGACGAGTTGGGATGCAGGTTTCGATTTCGACTCAATCCGGCCGATCGGCGCGACACCCCCCTCTTCGTTCTCGGTCAACACATCGAGCATCTCCTGGCAATGGGGAAGCAGCGAATATGTCGCCTTCTACTGGCTTTCGGAGGCTGGGAGTTCGGGGAGCCCATTGGCGGTCCTGCAACCGGGAACCGAGTACGACGCGTTCAGGTTTTTCACTTCGGGACCCAACTCGCCGTTCGCCGCTTTCGGTGCGGCCGATGGGGGAAATATCATTACTGGCGAAACCACAGTGGTTATTCAACCTACCAAGACCGCGACACCAGCGGCAACCAACACCCCTTCGATGGTACCGACCCCGGAACCCACACTTTCGCGCGGTGGAATCCTTTTTAACTTCTCGCTTGTCTGGTTCGAAACGGTGAACGAGGAGTTTTCTAACGCCGAAGATCTATTGAATTTGATTGGACAGATTGCCAATTGAACCTATCATTTCTTTTTTTCAAACTTCTCCCGCAGACGGTCCGTGACCAGGTGTTTGAGCACATCGAACGGTTCGCCACTACCCCCTTCGCCACAACTGTTCATGTCGACTGGACCGATCTCCTTGGCGACAACCCCTGCGGCCCGGTTTAGCCTACTGTTGCGTTTACCGATCCCCATCAGCGCCGCGGCCATGGCTCCACGGACCCCCGGGTCTTCTTTGAGAATGGCCCTGTGGATATTGTCGATGCGATTCAAAAGGTAATCATCAGTCATGCCCTTTGGGTTCTTCTTTGAGAGTTCATACAAAAGGGAGTACCCGCACCGGCGACGCATCGGGTCTTGGCTGTTCACCCAATCGCGCGCCAGTTCGAATGCAAAGGGAGTCTTAGCGAGTGTGGCATCGCAGGAGGCGAAGACATGGGAGAACATCCCGGCTTGAAGTTCCTCCACCTGTTCTTCGGCTTGGTCGCGGGAGAGTTTCTTGGGATCGTCAATCAGGAGACCCATTACTTTTGCATCGTAAATAGGAGTCTTCCAAAGTTGCTGAGCGAGTTTGTGGTTCCTCCCGATCTGTTTGGCCAGTTTCCTCAACAGTGTCAAACCAATGCCAAAACTCTTTAGGTTACCCGTCTTAAATCTCCCGCTGTTCCAATGGGAAATTCCACGGTCGTTCTGGTTTTCCTTCAAGAGTGCAAGAACTTGAGCCTTTGTCATTGTGAACGGCCTTAGGGTTGCTTTGATTGTTGAGGGTGAGTGTAATGGAGAAGCGATCCGCAACAAAGTGCGGGAATCCCCATCTTTCTTGCGAAAGGGCTGGCCTCGAACTAAAATGCTATGAGGCGAAATTATTTGTAATAACTGGGTGGTTCCTTCGCAAATTGTCTCCATGAATTCGTTACCGGAAGGGGTCATCAAAAATCATTCGCCCCTAGGAGATGTGAAAATGAGAAAGAGTCATATGGCGGTAATGGGAGTTTTGTGCGTAGTTTTCGTCTTGTTTCTGGTAACGCCCACCGCGGCGGAAGCAGGGAGCAATTGGGGATTTTCCATCGGAAACGGTGGCTATGGATTCAGTTATGGACACGGCCACGGTCATGGCGGCTATTATGGAGGATATTCTGTCCCCTATTATGCGCCTCGAGCCTATTACGGACCCCCGGCGTATTACGGGCCGACCGCTTACTATGCCCCACGCGCTTACTACGGGCCTGTAGGTTACGGCGGCTACTATGGAGGTTTCGGATATGGGGGTTGCTACCACTAAACCACCACCGATTTCTGCATATCGCGTATAGTCATCCTCGCCCCCGGGAAACTCTTCCCGGGGGCGAGTTCTTTTTTACCGGATACCACCTCATTTTCTCACCTAGGTCGGGCAGTTTGAAAGAACCGACGTCACCTTATTGGCTCATAATCGTTCTTCCCCTATAATGAAGAGTCATGTGGATCTAACATAATTTTGGCACTGCGATGTCTTGTTTCGATAGCGAAAGGAATGATCGATCATGTTGAAACCAGAAGAGATGAAGGTCGGAAGACGGAATTTCATTAAAGCGGCGGCAGCGTTGCCCGCGGCTGGCGCTTATGTGGCCACCGCAAAAATCGCCGAACCGGTCAAAGTGGCCTGGATCGGGACGGGCGGACAAGGTCGAGTCCTGCTTGAGAATGGCCCTTATGACGGTTTCATCGAGGTTGCAGCGGTGGCCGACATTCGACCCGACTTTCGTGAACTCGGAGCACACATTGTT
>JAJDBZ010000030.1 GCA_029261095.1 Candidatus Omnitrophota bacterium
AGTCGGATTAGGTGCTCTGATCGGGACGGTCAATTCCGGGGCCAGCCTCCTCGGCAAAGTCCACCCGATCATTGTCACTCTAGCCGGGCTCTCGATTTACCGGGGTCTCATGCGTCAGTTCACAGGGGGCTATGAAATCGGGGATCTCCCGGATGGATACCGTGCACTTGGAGAGGGCCTGCTCCTGGGTCTGCCCCGAGTGGTGTGGTTTGCCATGGCGGTTTTCTTCATTGCATGGATTCTGTTACAAAGACTCCAGGTGGGGCGACAGATACTCGCAATTGGGAATTCAAAAAGTGCTGCGGCCCAGATCGGACTTCCCATCCACAAACTCAACATCCTCAGCTTCGCCATCAACGGCGCATTCATCGGCTTGGCATCGGTACTCTGGGGGGCTTACTATGGAAAACTCCAAACCAATGCCGGAGAAGGATTGGAACTTCAGGCGATCGCGGCTGCGGTCATTGGCGGTGTTCACATCATGGGGGGAACCGGCACCGCGGTTGGCACCTTTTTGGGCGCTTGTTTGATCGGGGTCATCAACAACAGCCTTTCACTCTTGAAAGTGAATGCTTATTGGCAACCTGTTTTTATCGGCATCCTCATCCTGGCAACCGTGCTTCTTGATAGTTGGATCTCTCGTCGGACGGAAAAGCGAGTAAAAGGATGAAGCCACTCCGAATTCTGACTGCGCATGAATGGGGTCTGCTGCTTGTGGCCACGCTCCTCTTTTCAGCCTGCGCCTACACAGTCGAGGGATTCCTGTTTTATGACGGTGAGCTCGACACATGGGCACTGTGGGATCGATCTCGGCATCTGGTCGAGATCGGCCTGATTGCCATTCCGATGACTCTCATTATTTGTACGGGAGGAATCGATCTATCAGTCGGTTCGATCATGGTCCTTTCTGCAATGGTGATGGGTGTTGCCTTCCGGGATTGGGGTTGGAGCATGTGGGCGGCATTGCCTTTGTCGATTCTAGTCGGGACTCTCGCGGGCGGATTCAATGGATGGTTGGGAAGTTATCTTGCCATCGCCCCCTTGGTGGTCACTTTGGCAACACGAGCCCTTTACCGCGGGCTGGCACTCGGTATATCTCAGGCCGACCCAGTCAGCCAACTGCCCACAGAATTCGTGATGATCTCAGAACACTCTTGGGGGTTAATTCCATACACTTTTCTCTTCATGACGTTTCTCATCCTGGTCGGGCACCTCTTTTTTCGAAAGAGTTGGATCGGCCGATACACGGTTGCGATCGGAACCAACGAGATCGCCGCCGATTTTGCGGCCATCCCAACGAAAGCGCTAAAATTCGGGTTGTATACCTTCTGCGGCCTGATGTGCGGAATCGCCGCGCCCATCTATGTATCGAGGTTCGCGACCGCCAATCCTGAACATGCGGGGACCCTGGAACTCGATGTGATCGCAGCCGTGGTGGTGGGCGGAACACGAATCACAGGGGGGAGTGGATCGGTACTAGGAACCGGATTGGGTCTGGCTATTGTTGGTATGCTCCGATTTGCATTGGACCTTCAGGCGGTATCGCAGCAGTACCAAACGATCCTGATGGGGTTGGTCGTGATCGTGATGGCTGTCCTCAATGAATGGACCACCCGGAGAAGTCAGTCCCACTGAATCCATCCCGAGACTTCCCTAAAACCGTCAAATTGCTAACATCCCAGTCCATGACCGAACCGTTCCTCACAGGAAAAGACCTACATCCGATTGTCGACCTCGTATTTCAGAAGCGATACAAGCTGCTTATCGTCTTTCTTGTATTCACATTCGGGACCTATGGAACTCTAAAACTCCTCAAAATGGCGAGTTATTCCGCCACCTCCTTGGTGATGGTTAAGATTCCATTGGTCGATTTCGACTACCGAATGGATCCGAACCCCCAAGCCTCATCGGTCTATTTCGCACTCGCGGAATCGGATGGGCTCCTTGCGGATGTCTATCAACTGACACGAGAACTCCGAGAGGCGATCGAACCAGTCCGTAAAGATTTCGAAATCCCCGACCCTATTTCACATGATCAGCGGGAAGCGTACCTCGCGGCATTGCGACAGAAGCCGGAGTTCAGATCGAAACTTAAGGAAGCCTCTCAGCCATTAGTGGAAGAATGGCAGAGAGACCTTCTCTCCGATCCGATGATGGCAGTCGGATTGCTCGAGATCTCCCCGGAAGATATTGCGGGGCTCCCGCTCTATCGTCTCCAACAAAGTTTTAAGGTGCAATCCAAAATTGCTCTTCAAACCAACATCACCATTGTCAATGAACCCTTCCTCAATTTCCAAGTCACTTGGGATTCTCCTGGTGCTTCTGCCGTCTTAGCCAATGTCTGGGGCCGACTCTTTGTCGAGAGAGCCAACACCCTCACTATCGAATCGGGGAACGTGACTGAAGATTCCATGATATCCGAATCAGGGAAAATGCTGGGGGAGGCCGATGCGCTTAGATCGAGTATCGCCGAAATGGAATCGACTCCGGACTATCAGAAAGTGAACCGTGCCGATTCCATCGAACGTCTCTTGTATGGTTCCAAAAACACATTTCGAATGCATGGGTATGTCGAATTCGAGGGAGTGATGTTCAATGAGCCAGGCCTCATCGCGGAGCTCGAAAAGATGAAAATCAAGGAAACTGCGGAGGCTTCGGTAGTCGCTTCAGCCGAAGATCGAGTGACCGCTCTTTCGGAGGAGCTACAAGTTCTTCGAAGGGAAACCGTTGATTTTGTCGCTCGGTACCAGGAAGCCAAAGCAAGTTTAATGGGGATTGAACGAATTTTTGGAGACCGTCTGACGACGAGTCTCTTTACTCACTCGCGGATCAAGGGTGGGTATTACAATCCGCCCATGGTTTTTGTCGAACGTGCGATTCCCTCCAAGAAGACCGTCGGTCCCTCGAAATCCATCCTCGGGCTGGCTGTTGGGGCGATGGTGACCCTGGCCTACCTCTGTTGGATCCTGTATGCGGGGTACATTGTTCCAACTCTGAGAACACAACGCGCCGATTAGCAATCCGGTATAGTCCTTCGGATAGTGAGTACTGAGGATATGATGAGTCTTTCGAAACTATTCACCATCGGTGTGTACGGTTATTCGGAGAATGAATTCTTCGAAGCGATCAACGACGCCCGAATAAAAACCTTCTGCGACATCCGCAGACGCCGTGGGTTACGCGGGCCGAAGTACGCCTTCGCCAACAGCCAACATCTTCAGAACCGTCTGGAAAAAATGGGGATCCGCTATCTCCATTTCATCGACCTCTCTCCCTCCCAAGAACTGGTACGAATGCAAGGTCAAGTCGACCAAGAAAAGGGTGTTCCCCGCCGCGAACGGAACGAACTATCCAAAGAATTCATCGAGGGTTTCACGAGGGAGGTTTTAGACGATTTCGATGCGACATCATTTATCAAGCGATTGGGCCCGAATCCCGGGGCGGTTGCTCTCTTCTGTGTGGAGGGAGGGCCGGAAGCCTGTCACCGGTCTTTGTTGGCGGAAAAGATTGCGAATGCGTTGAAGGTAACGGTAGAGCATTTGCGTCCGAAATGAAGAAAGGGGTAGTTGAGGATTCTCACCTGAATCAAACGATCCAGCTGAGAAATGCCTCCTACTCCACCCAAACCGGGATTGGGATCTCCTGTTCAAAAAATCCGCAATTGCCGAAACCGCAATGGTTGTGACGAACTTTTACCCAGATCGGGTGAAATCCCTCTTCGGCGTCAGCTCTGATATGAACTTCCATTGGCATTTCGGTGGAGACCTGAATCGGTTGGTCTTCTTCGGCTTTGTAAACCTCTTCCACCAGAAGACCGGGTCCCTTGACTTCCACCTGTATGGGACTGTGAATTTCACGGCCCTCTTGCGCGACCGAAATCGTTGGAAGCCCGATCAGTCTGACATCGATGGTATCTCCGGGGGAAAGCGTGTCGGGTATCGTATCCGCCAAATACATCAAGTGTTCGTTACGATGGACAAACACACTCTGATTCCAGGATCCCGAAAAACCAATCCAGGATGGATCGAAATGCTCGGTCAGCGCACGCTTCACATAGGCTTCATTGATCCGATCACGGTGAAGACGACCGTTTCGGTCGATGACAAAGTATTCGCGATCCTCGACGATCTGGTAACGGCGACGGGTTTCGCTGTTATCGTCATTGGCAAGAATAATGTTGGGATTAAACAGTCCTTCATCGATGTCTCCCTCGGCGATGACGACCGCCTGAAACCCTTGAGGCGACAATCGGTTCTGCCAATCGTTTACCCGATCGATTGTTTCTTGCGGAATTTGTGTCGCCGAACCCGAATACAAAACCAGCAGCACCTGCCCGCGATAACTCACCCATGTGGAATCGAATGAACCGGAGTCGGTCACGACTACAGGCGGCGCCGCCATTTTGACCTGGGGCGGTCTGAGCGCGTTTGCTCCCGGTATTCCAATGACGAGAATCAGGAGTAAAACTGACTTAACAAAGGTTATTTTATTGATCATCGATCTACATTCCCCCAACTTAAAATCCGGCGCAGGCGTCCGAACAACCAGTTTAAGCGAGACCGAGATCAAAAGGGAGGGGTTAAACCGCTTCCTGGGAATAGAGTGTGGACACCGGCTGCTCGCTGGTAAGCAGACGCAGGTAATCCTCAGGAATCTCATCTAGGAATCGAGATTCGCGGGTCGCTTTGGACCGACCTCGCAGAGTCCGAATGGCGGCTGTGGTAATGACCAGGTGCTTCTTCGCCCGGGTCATTCCAACATACATCAAACGGCGCTCTTCATGGACTTCGTTGTCGAAAACCACCGCCCTGGCGTGGGGGAGTATGCCCTCCTCCACCCCCGCCAAGAAGACGACCGGGAATTCGAGTCCTTTGGCGCTGTGAAGAGTCATGAGACGGACGCAGTTGTCTCCGTATCGTTTTTCATCTTTCTCGGACTGAAAATCGCCCGCGAGTGAAGCACTTTGGAGAAAGCCGAGCAGGGAAGGGGAAGCCTCAGACCGTTCATAGGCGGCCGCGGCGTTTGCCAGATCCAAGACCATTTCTTTCCTGATCTCGTAGGCTTTCGGACTCGGTGAGGTCTTTTCTACCTCCTCAAGGTAACCGCCTTCCTCGATGAGCCATTGAATCGATGGAGCGAGACCCTGCTCGCGGATTCGATACCGGATTTGCTTGATCAAATCGAGGAACTCATCGACCCCTTTATTCGCCGATTCGGAAAAGGCTGGCCTTCGATTGGGGGAGAGCATTTGGTAGAGGGGGAGCCCTGTCAGCTGGGCTGCTTCGTTCAGTTTGAGAAGGCTGTTGTCACCAATTCCTCGCTTCGGAACGTTCAGGATTCGTCGCAAACTGACCTCGTCTTTCGAATTGTTCACTACACGGAGGTAGGCTGCGATGTCTTTGATTTCTTTCCTTGCAAAGTAATCCATCCCCCCTACGACAACATAAGGGATCTGACTTTGTCTAAATGTCATTTCAAATGAGCGCGATTGGACATTTGATCGATACAACACTCCAAAGTCCGACCACTCGAGGTTGTAGTGCACCCGCATTTCTTTAATTTGGTCAGCCACATAATTTGCCTCATCCAACTCATCCTGAGTTCCCACGAGATCGATCGGTTGGCCCTCCCCACCCTCCGATCGAAGACTCTTCTCCATCCGTTCCGTGTTCCGTGAGATCACTTCATTCGAGGCTTTGATGATGGTGCCTGTGGATCGGTAATTTCGGTCCAGGGTGATGACTCGGGCATCGGGAAAGAGGCGTTGGAACTCGAGAATGTTGGCGACATCCGCACCTCGCCAAGCATAGATACTCTGGTCATCGTCTCCCACCACGCACAGGTTACGATGCTTTTCAGCCAGTGCTTTCGCGATCCGGAACTGAATCAGGTTGGTATCCTGATACTCATCGATCAGAATGTGGCGATATTTATTACGGAGTTTCTCCAAAATCGCCGCATCACGGTCTAAGAGTTCCAAGGTCTTCACAAGGAGATCGTCAAAATCGAGCGCGTCACGCGCGATCAGACCTTCCTGATAAGCCCTCCAAACTGTGGAGACTCTTTCATCGTATTTGTCGTGATGTGTGGGGGTGTAGGTATCGGGAGACTCTCCCCGATTCTTTGCCAGGCTGATTCTGTAGCAGAAGGTACCGATATCGAATTTATCTCCACCGCGAGAGAACTCTTCAAAACAGCGTCCCATTAGGGTGCGCTGATCGGAAGCGTCATAGATCGTAAATTTCTTGGTGAACCCGAGGGGTCTGATTTCTTTGCGGAGGAGAGTCGCGCAAAACGAATGGAAGGTGGAAACCGACAGATCGTTGCCCCGCTTTTCACCGACTTGGCGTGAGACTCTCTCTTTCATTTCTTTGGCGGCACGATTGGTGAAAGTGACCGCAAGAATATCGGAGGGTTTCGCGTCTTTGGTCTCGAGGAGATGGGCGATTCGAGTGGTGATCACACGAGTCTTTCCGGACCCCGCTCCCGCGAGGACCAAAAGCGGAGATCCGCGGTGTTCCACAGCGGCCCGTTGCTCGTCGTTTAAGCCTTTCAACTTCATGGAATAGAAAAGGAATTCCCCCAAACTAGGACACTGGCGATCAATCGACTCCAAGTGCCGGAGGAGGTTTATACATGGGATCGAGACAGGGTTCAATTGGGTCCGCTAAACCCTTGGTAGACGGACCCCGGAGGAAGACACCCTTCATCAGATCGCTTATAATTGGATGCCATGACAGATCCGATTCGTGTCGCAGAATCTTCAAACACCGATGCGCAACGCTTCGCGATGTGGGTCTCCCTCTTTGTTGGGCTCGGGATGTTGGTCATCAAGGTGGGAGCCTATTTCCTGACCGGTTCAACTGCTATTCTTTCCGATGCCGCCGAGTCTGTGGTCCATGTGGGCGCAGTCGGGTTTGCGACTTACAGCCTTTGGCTGAGTCACACCCCTCCCGACGAGGACCACCTTTATGGACATGAGCGCATTTCGTATTTCTCCGCGGGTGTGGAAGGCGGGCTGATCATGGCTGCCGCTCTCTTCATCCTTTACGAGTCAGTGCCGGAACTATGGGCGAAGTCGGAAATCCAGGACCTCGATTGGGGGGTTGGATTGGTGGCACTAGCGGGCGTCATCAACGCGGTTTTGGGTGGTTATCTGGTCCATCTGGGGAAAAAGGAAAACTCTCTCATCCTGGAAGCCAATGGAAAGCACGTCCTTACCGACACCTGGACAAGTGTCGGGGTCGTCGTGGGCCTTCTCCTGGTCATCGCAACCGGCTGGACGATCCTTGATCCGATTCTGGCGATTCTTGTGGCCACAAACATTCTCTTTTCCGGTTACCATCTTGTTCGTCGCGCCTCCTCGGGGTTGATGGACAAAGCGAATCCCACCCAGGACAAACTCATCCGGGGTATTCTCCAAGATGCCGAAGCGGAGGGCATTTGCCGTTTCCATGAACTCCGCCACCGTAACACCGGTCGGACTGCATGGGTGGAAGTCCATCTCCTGTTCCCCTTGGAAAGTTCCTTACAAGATGCACACCGGAAAGCAACTGAGATCGAACAAAGAATCCATACCGCGCTACCCGGGGAGGTGATAGTGACAACCCATCTCGAACCCCAAGAGAACCATCGAGCCGAGCACCTGGGTCAAATGGGGCCTTCACATATCGATCCCTCTGCTTAGGCTACACACCAAAGTCTCACTGTTTGGAACCGCAAAGGGGGAAAATGAGTTACTCGTCATGGGTGTTTCTTAGGGAGTTTCGAAAGGCTTTTCAAACTACCGGAGCTATCGCTCCAAGCGGCCAAAGGCTGGCCCGCGCCATGGTTGAGCCGCTCACCCGGATGAAGGGTCCAAGATGTATCCTGGAGGCTGGGCCTGGAACAGGTGTCTTCTCGCATCAACTTATTTCTCGACTTAATCCGGGAGATGAGTTGATTCTTTGTGAGATCAACCCTGGGTTTGCAGACTTTATCAGTGAAAGACTTCATTCGGATCCTATCTGGAAACAGAAGAACCACCAGGTTCGAGTGGAATGCGCGGATATACGTGATTTCTTTTCACCGTCAAAATACGATCTTATCGTGTCAGGCCTGCCATTGAACAATTTCGATCCCAGTTTCGTGGGAGAGTTACTAAGCGGCTTCGTCGAATCGTTAAAACCTGAAGGGGTCCACACCTACTTTGAGTACCAATGGGTTCGGGAATTCAGAAAAATGTGCGGTTCCAGAGAGACTCGTGCGAGGATGAAGGGTGTCCACGACGTCTGTCAGAGCCTTGAAACGATTACTCGTGTCTCGCGGAAAAAAATTTATCTAAACCTGCCTCCAGCATACGCATACGAGGTAAAGTCTCATATTTAACATGAGAAATAGCCTCAAAAATTTGAAAAAGCATGAACAGGGCCATTTGGATTTGACATACTTGATTTAATCTGTCTATAATACAAAAAGGGTGTTTGCCCTTATTGACAAGAAGAGAGAGAGCAATGACTCGGTTTAAAGATTGGCGCCTACGGCAGAAGTTCATGGCGATTACTGCTCTCGCTGCCGGTCTGCCATTGCTCTTTTATGCAGCGATTCCACTGAAATCCTCGTTCGAGTCTCTCAAGTCCCTCCAGAAGGAATTCCTAGAATACAAGATGAACGCAGCCGAGTCTGTGATCAAGCAGCGTCGACTCATGTTGGAACAGACGGCAAGTCTTCTTGCTGCGGATCCACATCTACGCACTGTGTTCTTTGGAGATGTAGACCGGACTCCGCCCCATCGGAATTCAGCCACGGAGACTGTAAATATGGGGCACTTCCAGGGGGTGGACCTTGCATACATTTATACCCCCGGAGAGGAAGCGGAGCTCCTATCCGAACTGCCTTCGGAGATCTCGGTGGACAGCTTGGCCCACCCTGTTGAGAACTGGTTGAAATCTCGCAGCGAGGCATTTCTTTCGACTTCGGGTTTCTCTGGGATCGATGGTCGAAAGTATCTGCTGGCCATCTCAAGATTCGGTTCCCAATCCGATGGCTCAGCCGATGGATTACGGTGTCTCGTGCTCGGAATCGATCTGGAGAATTCCAAGCGTCTTGCCGAACTCACCGCAGTCACTCAAGGCGATGTCTCTCTGATGGTAACCACCAGGGAATCCGCCACTGAGATCGGAACAGATTCATCTCCCTTCGATGCCAACGAACTGGAGTTGGGAGTGAAGAAGGTTCAGAAGAGTTTCGATCCAGAAAGTCCATTTCTCTTAACACTCTATCATCCAAGAGGTGAATACGACGAAATCGAGAGCAATCAGATATGGTTTTTCGTTCTCTTCCTCCTCGGTGCATATTTGGCTGCAGTGATCGCCACCGCTGGATCGGCCGCAGTGGTCCTTAGACCTTTGGGCCGTCTCATCGAGACCATGCGATCAGTCAGCGGACCCACTACTTACAACCATCGCGCCTCGGAAGATCGCAAGGACGAGATCGGTCAGCTCGCTATCAATTTCAATCGTTTGATGCGACGCCTTCAGGTGGCCCAGCGCGAACTTCAGATCGCCCAAAAACACGCCCTCGAAGCTGAGAAACTGGAAACCGTCCACGCCATGGTCATCACTCTCGCGCATGAAATCAACAATCCGCTCACCGCCCTATTGGGAGAGGCCGAGATGCTGTTGATGGATGGGCGATTGCTTCCCGCCGACCGGACCGCTGTCGAGGTGATCCGCAACATGAGTATGCGCATTCAAAGAGTGATCACAAAACTTCAGGATGTGCAAGAGGTAGAGATGACCGCTTACACCGACTGGCAGCAGATGATCAAGATCAACCTTGAGGACACGGACCCGGTCGACCCCGTTTCAGCTTCTTGATTCCCACCACAGAATTCACACCGAATTTTTTCGTTGCTCGCGTATGGTGAATCGGTATTCCGAGTCACAGTAAATCTGAAGGTGCGCTCGGGCGCGAGTCGGTTCTCCATATCTGGGAAACTCACGGAGGTTGCTGTTCAAGAATGTGGTGAGAACTTTTTCAGGAGTATGGCCCCGCTCTTCCACATCACGAACCACTCGGCTCATCAACTGGGTTTTCCAATCCGAATCGATGTAGATCGAAAAATCCACAAACTCCTCGAATTCCGGATAGGTCGAAACCTCACCATCGAGGAGATTGAATCTCGCCGGGACATAGGTTTTCGTCTGGTCCGCTTCCCCCACCTCCGAATGGTAGACCGGTTGGTCGAAGGATCGTCCCCGTTTGATTTCCCGGAGATGCTCGACGATCAGTTCCATCCGATTGGCCTGTGGATGAGGTCCGAACACTCCATTTTCCTCACGAAACCTTCGAGAATGTTTGTAATCGTCCAAGGTAAGGATCGCGGAATCGGAAAGAAACGCCGCAAGGTTCTTCGAAAAGAAAGATTTCCCGGTTCCGCCGGGCCCGCCGATGGCGATCGTAATCGGGCCTGACGAATCCACGAACCGCTCGACAATCAGTTGAGCCACCTTGGGTGTTTCGGGCATTCAAGCCAATCCTCCGCATACGTTCGATCATCCGCGAGTCTCTTCCAGATTCGCAACCAAATCCACCTGGGGTAGGATGCACCCTAATCCATGAATAACTCCGGCCGTTTTTCGTTCTCTCTTCTATTCGATCCGAAAGGGTATCGCACCCTCCTGACATTGGGTGTTCTTCTAGTTTTGTTCCTCGCGGTCCGGGGTGGGTTCGAGCATTCGGTGCGGTGGACGCATCAGATCGCTTGGGGTTTCATCGTGCTTGGGGTCTTCGGGTGGATGGGGTCTCAGCACGGTTCGAATCCGAACCCTTGGAGGGGCGCGGGGATCTGTCTCCTTGTTTACGTCCTCCTTGCCTCCTTTTTCCTTTATCCCCTTCTCACCAGCGATGGCGATTTTTATTACGGCTTAACTCGGTCCATGTTGTGGAATCGCGATCTCAACACCATGGAGGAGGGGGCACGATTCTCCAACAGCTGGATGATTCAAAGAGCCGCCGAAGGGAGCGCCTATGGTTTCCCCTATCACCCCTTTCCCATCGGGGTGAGTCTGCTTTGGATCCCCTTTGTCGGGCTGGGCCATCTGGAGGCTTTGGTTTTCGGATTCTTCGATCCCGCCTTACCCCTCAATGGGTATTCCGAATCTTATCTCCACTGGCTCTCGATCGGGACCGCGACCCTGGGTGCCGGGTTTGTCCTTTTTGGATATCTCCTACTCAGGCTTCGATTCGATCACAATGTCTCATCTCGTGCGATCATCGGAACTTTGATCGCTACCCCGGGACTCTTTTATTGTTTCCGGGATATGGGATTCCCTCATGCCGCTTCGATGGCCTCGATCGCGCTTTTTCTCTGGCTCTTCCTCCGCGCACCCCATCGTATGGATTGGAAACAGATCTTTTTCCTCTCCATCCCGCTTGCGCTGGCCACATTGATACGCTGGCAGAATTGTCTCTTTGCCGCAGCACCCGTCCTATACTGGCTGTGGCTGACATTAGACGCACAAAAAAGCAGCCCGACACTTTCTAAAACCATGGGCCGAATCACCGGACTCGGAAGTCTCTGCTTCCTCTTGTGCTTTCCACAACTCCTTCTGTTTCGACTCCGTGGGCCCGATTGGCTTTCGCTTCAGCATGGCGGTCCCCAGGATTTCTCTTGGGGAACTCCCAAACTTTATTCACTACTATTAGACAATCGATACGGTCTCATCCCTTGGCACCCGTTCTTCCTCCTCTGCGGACTGGGTGCGATCCTCTATCTCACAAAGGGTGTGAGTCGTCGACTTCTCTTTTGGGCGGTTTGGTTCGTAGGTCTCGTGCTCAGCGCCCGTTTCACACAGAGGTATGCACTTGTTCTACCGGTCACCTTGGGATTGGCCATCCTTCCTTTGGTCATTGTTTGGATGCGTCAGGGAAACCCACGAATTTCGCGACCCCTCTCGCTGGTCTTCCTCTGCGCGGGGATCGAGGTTTATGTCAACGCTTCCTACCTCCTTTACCACGGTGGAGGGGACTACGGAAACCGATTGGTATGCGACTTGATCGCATTTGCGGCTCTCGGTTTCGCTTATTTGCTTCGTTGGTCATCTCAACATTCCGTTCGTTGGATTGTTTCGATTGCTTTCACATCCTGTTTCGGGTGGTCGCTCGCACTCCTTTGGCGGGAAGTGCCCAAACTGACTCGCAGCCCAAAGAACTTGACCGAGCTCCTCTCTCATACCACTCCCCTTGCTTCCATGGTCCAAGGCATTGGGCACTGGGACTGGATATTTTTTCTGTCTGGCCTCTGGCGAATCCTAGGGCTCGCACTTTGCATCGGGTTCCTCCTTTCAATGGTTCTCATCCTCCGTGGCCACTGGACTCATCACCGAAGAGGTCCCTTCCACATTGTCATCGGGACTTTGCTCATTCCCATTTCTGTTTCTCTCTGGATGTTCACAGACTTTCGTCGCGTCGACGCCACCCTCTTTCTTGATAACCGAGAATCGGGGTCCCTCGTTCACCATGCGGCATCGACACTCTGGAGACAGACCCTGAACACCGAACTCTCGCCCTTCCCGCCACCTGGAAACGATGATTCGTTTCCGGGAGGTGTCCCACGGTTTCATCAAGTCTTGGGTGCAGCCACTCCCACTATCAGTTGGCTCTTTCCGAAGAAATGGCGTCAAGATGAGATCGGCGAGTGGGAGTCCTACCCCTATATCGTCGAACGGGCGACCGTCCTCTCACGTGTCTGGGCACGAAATGATCTCCCCTATGGCGAACCGATCGCAACAATTGAGATTGCGAAATTCGTACCGCCAGCCACCCGAACCTGGACACTCCGAGCGGGAATACACACAGAGGCTCCCACCAGTCTGAATCTCCCCCCCTCTTCTCCGGATTGGTATCACGAGGGTCTCGGGTCGATTCCCCGCTATTTCGCCTCGCAGCATCTCATGGACCCCACAGCGGAATTAGAGGTTCTAAAGATCTCGCTCATACCGCGAGATGTCACTCTCGAACTGGGTGCTCTATGGTTCTCAAAATCTCCAAATGGAAGACCCCTCCCTTGGATCGAGAACCCCTCAAAGAACCAACTGCCCAAGGTCGACCTCAAACTTTTCTCCGATTCCAACTACCAGTTCGTGAATTTTCCAGAGCGGCTACACCCGGAGGTTCCCAACCCCACACGCTATTTCTCGGAGCCCGACCCGGAGGAAGACCGTCCCGATCCCGAGTTCAGATTTATTGAAGACCCCTGGGTCCTTGCGGGAGATATCCCATTCGAGTTGAAGATCGGCAATTGGGAAGGGAAGAGGAGAACCCAGTGGCATGTTCTCGAGGAATCGCATCCCCACCTGTCCGTTCCGCTTGGAGCCGATCCCATAGACAGAGTGTCAGTCGCGATATCTCTCGGTCCACGCCCCGCGGATTGGAAGAGAGGGGCAGTGGCTGTTCTCCGCTGTTCACATGATGGAACCCCTTTGGCGGAAAAAGAGATTCGACCGGGCATCGATCTCTCCTTTTGGCGGGAACCCTATATTCCCGGACACTCCCTCGTGTGGAAGGAAACGCGCGGTTTTTTTCCTCCGGCTGTCATTTATGCCGTAACCATCGAAATTCCCGATCCAGTTATCGGGGCCCAAGAGGTGTCTATCTCCCTTACCGAAGAGGCGAAGAATTGCAGCGCGGATCTTGCTATCATGGGAATCACCGCGCATATGAATGCGAACCACCCTTAGAGGATGAGACTCATGGAATTAGGAATATTTGCGCGCACCTTCCCCGCCCCCGACCTGGAAGAGAACCTCGATTTGATCGAAGAGGCTGGGCTGACTGTGGTCCATTTCAACCTGAAGTGCGCTGGCCTTGATTCAATCCCTCCCGAGATTTCCCAGAAACAGATCCGAGAGATTCGGACCCATTTCGAACTCCGGGATCTCAATATGGTCGCGGTTTCAGGAACTTTTAATGCCATCAACCCGAATCAGGACCAACGTCGGAGTGACACCGAGCGTTGCGGTCTCCTCATTGAGGAAGCCCCGAGCCTGGGGACTCATGTGGTCACCCTCTGCACTGGAACTCGCGATCCCGAAAACATGTGGCGGGCTCACCCGGACAATGATTCCCCCGAAGCCTGGAAAGATTTGATGGAGACCCTCAATCGACTCGTCCCCCTCGCCGAGGAGACCGGAGTCGTGCTCGGAATCGAGCCGGAACTCGCCAATGTCATCA
>JAJDBZ010000291.1 GCA_029261095.1 Candidatus Omnitrophota bacterium
TATCGGCCCCGGCTCTCCTGTGGGTGTGGTGTTTGGAACGGGAGGGAAATTCCCCGCAAAGTACCAACGCGCTGTCTATGCCCTCGATTGGACTTTCGGAACCATCTACGCCATTCATCTTGTTCCGGAGGGCGCCTCTTATAAGGGAATCAAGGAAGAGTTTATTTCGGGATCGCCCTTGCCTGTGACGGATGCTGAGATCGGTTCCGATGGAGCGTTTTATTTTGCGGTAGGTGGACGCGGGACGGACTCGGCACTTTACCGAGTCTATTACGACGGGGACGAATCGACCGGTTTCTCAAAAAGCGGGGAATCCCGGGAGACGATTGAAGCCCGGTCGCTGCGTCATGAACTCGAGTCTTTTCACGGAAAAGAAGATCCGAAAGCGGTCGATTTCGTTTGGCCGCATCTTGGAAGCGAGGATCGGTTCATCCGCTATGCCGCGAGGATAGCCATCGAGAACCAACCGGTGGATCAGTGGAAAGACCGCGCTCTCTCCGAGAAGAACCCACAAGCCGCGGCGATCGCCGGAATCGCGCTTGCGAGACAAGGCGAGGCCTCGACCCGGGAAGATCTTTTGGCCTCCCTGAACCGTTTCGATTTAGCCGAGTTGAATGAATCTGAAGCACTGGGTTTGCTCCGCGCCTACGCGCTCTGCTTTATCCGGATGGGAGCCCCGGACCCGGATATACGCTTGAAGGTCATCGACCACCTCGATCCGCACCTTCCCTCTGATAGCGATCCGCTCAACACCGAGTTGCTCCGCCTTTTAGTTTACCTCGATGCCCCTTCAGTCATCGAAAAGGGGTTGGCTATGATGGCCGAAGCGAAACCGCCGGAAATTCCACTCTGGAGTGAACTGCTCACCCGCAATCAGGGTTATGGAGGAACCATCCAAACGATGCTGGATAATCATCCCCCCAGCAACAAGATCAATTACGCCTTCATGCTCCGTAATGTCCGTTATGGATGGTCGATGGAACAACGTGAAGCCTACTTCCAATTCATCAATGACGCGGCAAAGTATCCGGGTGGCGCGAGTTTCGCCGGGTTCCTCGAGAATATCCGGAGCGAAGCTCTGGAGAACTGTTCCCCCTCCGAACAACAGGCACTCGCGCCAATCACCGGGCAGAGCCTGGAGGCGGTTCCTGAGTTTGAAATCAAACAGCCGAAAGGGCCCTACCGCGAATGGAGTCTGGATGAAGCGAAGAAACTGGTGGCTGATCGAGGGCTAAAGGGACGAGATTTCGAAAGTGGCCGTAACGGTTACCACGCGGTCGGTTGTGTCGCCTGCCACCGATTCGATGGAGCAGGAGGGAACATCGGTCCGGATCTTTCAAGTGTCGGCAATAAGTTTTCGATGAACGATCTCCTGGATGCAATCATCGAACCGAGTAAGGTCATTTCCGACCAATACGGTTCCAAGGTGGTGACTCTCACGGATGGAGACTCTTATCAAGGCATCGTTGTGGACAACTCGGGTAGCGAAGAAGAAGCGGCGATTGAAATTTACACCTCGGATCCAAAAGCAGAGCCGGTCAAGATCAAGATGGAAGATGTCGAATCGATCGAAGAATCGGAGATCTCCCAGATGCCCACTGACTTGGTTAACTTCTTCAACGAGGATGAAATGCTGGATCTGCTGGCCTATCTGGTTTCGAGGGGCAACCCGGATGCCGAGGTGTTTAAGCCGTAGCGGATATCAGCAATAGAGTCATCTCCTTGTTTGGACCCTGAGAATGGGAGAGTCCATCGTGAAATCCGATCCGACAAAAGATGGGTTCAACGGTCATTAAGTCTGTCCTTGCTCGTCTCCAACAGTCGAACATCCTCCAGATCGACTGGCCGACCCGCCGCAGTCTTGGACGAAATATGGTCCTCCTTCGTGACTACGAAAAAGGGTTGCGATCGGTAGGTCATTGTTTCGCGACGGTTCCAAGCGTCCTGGAATTCGATTCCCGGCGTTTTGGTCTGCACATCGATCCGGATCCGATCCTTGAAAATGGTGATTTCGTTTTCCAAAACCTTTTCGGCCGAAACCAATGTCGCCGTTTCCATCCCGATTTTGGCAAGCGCACCGAGTAGCTTTTCCACATTGTTCAGCGTGGGTTCAATGAGGATATCGAGATCGAAAGTGGTGCGGGGAACACCATGGAGAATCGAGGCGATCCCGCCGATCTCCACATATTTGACGTCATTCTCGTGAAATGACTTGAACACGTCCCGGTATAGGTTGAGCATCTTTCTTATCCATAAGGTCGGGGTTCACTTCCAAAGCAAGATCCGTGAGGGAGCAGAAGATGTCCACCCGCTCTTCGATTGACAAACTCTGGAACCAGCGGGCTTTGGCCTCGATGGTTTCTTCATCGCGGCTATGCGAAACGGTCTGGTTTAGATCCATTGATGACATTCTATCACACTCAGTCGGCATTCGGCACAGCATGAGTCCTGCGGCGATACCCTTCAATCATTCCGACTTCGTGAAATCTAAGAATTCCTGGATAAGCGCCTCTTTCTCGATCTGCTTCCCCGGTTTGCCGACCAGATTGATTCGGAACTTCCCATCGATGGCATGATACTCCGATGAGTTTTGAAAATTCTTCTTGCTCTCCTTCCATTCGAGAGTGAAGTAGTTCGGAACGAACTGTACGATTACGTCCGGTCCGACCTGCTCGCCGTCGTAATCCTCAAAATCCATGCAGGAACTCCCATCGGCGTGTCGGATTGAGAGGTACCAATCCTTTTCAAAAAACTCGACTCGAAACAGAGTCCCCACCGGGATGACCATCGCTTCACCTTTCATGGTTTCCTTTCAATCCTCCAAGAAGTAGTTGTAGTTTTCTCCGGGTTCCACCTCGATCACTTCATAAACCTCGGCCGGTGTCTGTGCGGTCAGTAGTTTCGCCCGGATGTCCGGGTTTGAAATCATGCGGGCGACCGCCGCCATTACCTGAAGGTGACGGTCCTGGTGCTCTTTCGGAGTCGCGATCATGATGATGTAGTTTACCGGCCGGTGGTCCGGAGCATCGAAATCGATTCCGGATGGGCAAATACCCATCACCCCCATAATCTCCGGCCCTGAGGCGGGGAGTTTCGCGTGCGGAATCGCGACCCCCGACCCCATTGCGGTCGAGATTGTTTTCTCACGTTCCTCAATTGATTCGATAAGATCCTCGACAGTCAGGTCCTTGATTCCATGAGTCTTGATGAGAAAGGCCGCGAGTTGACGGATCGCATCCCATTTATCCTCCGCCTCCAGCGGCGTGACGATGTATTCTTCCTGGATAAATTTGACAATTCGTTCACGGTCTTTCCCAGCTTCTCCTGCTTGGGTGACTGAACGTCGAACGAGGGGTGGTCCGATAATTTCGAAGAGAACTATCGAAGCAAGAACCACATTGGTGATATCCTCGATCATCTTCGGGTTGGCCGCGGCCAATTCGGAATCCCCCTGAAGCAATACGACCAGACCGATGGCGAGTCCGGCATGGGAGAGCAGCGCAGGACCGATGTTGTTCCGGATGCGAGCGATGTCGGTCCCCAGCCATCCGCCAAGGGTTCCCCCAGCGACTTTGCCAGTCAGTCGAGCGAACAAATAGGCCGCGCCCAGGAGACCGAAACTCCCGAGCGAGTCGAGATGAATATCCACACCGGCAAGAGTAAAGAAACATGTCATCAAAACCGGTTCCAGGCTTTCGAGGGAGGTCACCAGACTCTCGCCATCGCGCCCGGAGTTCCCCAAAAAGATCCCTAAAATTAAGCTCGTTAGAAGTGGAGAGGCATGAAGCAACTCCGCGGCGCTGATCGACAGGAGAATCGCCATGAACAATCCGGAAAAGGCTTCAATTTTCTTTTTCCGAACGAGATAGACCAAAAGAGAACCGACCCCGCCGCCGATCAAAATAGAAAAGAGGAGCCCCTTGCAGGCCACCATCATGGCGGTAAGAAACGCCATTTCACCGCTCACGAGAAAATGGGTGACCTGCGCCTTCATCAGAGAGAAAAGAAGAATGCAGAGCACATTGTCGAGAGCGACTACCGCAAGGAGTGTCTTGATCAACAATCCCTTGGCCCGTTCCTCGCGAATCACCGCGAGGACAGTGGCGGGTGCGGTTTCGGTGGCAATCGCACCCATCAGTAGCGCCGTAGGGAGACTACCCGTGATCCAGTAGATCCCGGAAGAGACCAACCCAAAGGTCAAGAGAACTTCTGCGATGGCGACCGACCCGATTCGTCTGAGCGCATTGTGGAGCCTGCGATAGCTAAGATGACCGCCAACCACACAGGTGATCATACCCATCGCAAAAATGGTTAGAGGCTCCAGAGTTCGCGCCGCTGATTCATCAAAGAGACTAATCACGGAGGGCCCCAAAACGACCCCTGCCAAGATATTACCGGTCACCTTTGGAATACCGATTTTCTTGGCCAGCAGCCCTGCTGGGTATCCCACCACGAAAAGGAGGGAAATGGCGACGATGGGGTTTGAAGTGATTTCGCTCACTCGATCAAATTCGGCATCCTTTCTGAGAGAATGATTACAGTTCCATTATGCGGACTGGATCGGATTGTGGAAAGACCGAACCGACGAAATCGAGAGTGGTATCCGAGGAACCCTTTCCAGGGATTGAATCCCACATTTCCATATATGCCCCAAGGGGCTTGGATCCGGCGTCCCGGGAAAGGGCTGCCGGGATACAAGTAGATAAAACCGAGTCAACAATGTCGTTGGAAAAGAGAGGCAGGTCAGTCTTCGAGAAAGTAGTTGTAATTCTCGCCAGGCTCGATCTCGATAACCTCATAGACCTCGGCAGGGGTGCGAGCTACGAGGAGTTTGGAACGAGTCTCTGGGTTCGAGATCATCTTGGCAACCGCCGCCATTACTTGAAGGTGACGTTGTTGGTGTTCTCTAGGGGTGGCGATCATGATGATGTAGTGGACGGGTTGGCCGTCGGGCGCATCGAAATCGATCCCGTTCGGGCTGATCCCCATAACACCCATGATCTCCGGCCCGGATGAGGGGAGTTTCGCATGGGGGATCGCAACCCCCGATCCCATCGCGGTGGAGATCGATTTTTCTCTTTCCTCGATCGATTGGACGAGATCTTGGACCGTGAGATCCTTGATACCATGAGTTCGGATGAGAAATGCCG
>JAJDBZ010000292.1 GCA_029261095.1 Candidatus Omnitrophota bacterium
CGACCTTTGCCCACCTCCCGATGGGGACGGCCGTCTCGACGCTTGCGATCTTCTATTGATTTTGGAGGAGATGCAAAGCGGAGGAATCCCGGAGGAACAGCTGTTCGGCGTATCGCAGGATTGGTTGGAGGAAGGACTGGATGGACAATAAGATGATGACGGTCGCACGTGTGGTGGTTTCTCTATGTCTCATGTTAGGCGCTTCAACCCCGGTTTGCGCGATGAGCGTCACCATCGGCCCCGAAGGGCAGGTGCTGACCGATACGGAGGAAGTAACGTGACCGGGAGAGATTCGTTTCGAGGTATTGGATCAACCGCCAGATCTTGCGGTCATGACTGCGATCCAAGCCCCTTCTCCAGGTGTGGCGATCTGAGTATTTCTTCCTGCTTGCATTTCTTTTCCGGCAATCCACTCGACATTTGAGAGGTCGATCCATTCGAAATAGAAATTGCCGGCTTCCTCCTGCAGATCCAACTCAACCGCCCCCGCCTCGGGGAAGTATACCGCGTATCCGATGTCCTTTTTGGCGAGCAAATACGCCTCATCCCTTTCTCTCTCCCGAAGTAGGTCTAACCTGGGAGCAAGGTCCCAAAATTGGATACGAGTTTCAAGCATTCTTGCCGCACGAATGGCATCCTTGGCCGGTTCTGTCAGAGCGATACCCGCGGGTTCACGGTGGAAGCGAATGGCGGCGAATCCGAGGAAGAGTCCCCGCCAAAATTTCTGGACCGAGTAACGCGCGATTTCCGTGTCCTGGTTGGTGATGATTTTCACTGCGTTGATAGGCACTAGCTTTTGCGACATCGAATTTCTAAGCGATACCAGGCGGGTTGCCAACTCCTCTCCCTTCGGAGCCCATGCTTGCCGTCGCGGACCGAGTAATTTCGAACCCTCGATGAAGGAGTAGCGATCAAGATGGTTTACCACATCCTCGAAGCGAGCGCTGTCATTCATCTGAGTCACTTCAACACGCACTCCTTCTTCCTGTGCCTTTGCACGAATGAATCCTGCCCAGTAGTGGCTCCATTCTGATGGGGCAGACGATTCATTGCCGACGCAATAGAGGACATTGTTGAACTGAAAGCTGATGTCGAGGATCTTCGCAACGAATCGTTCCTGGTAATCGAGAATCCCGTCGAAATATGGATTGTATTTCCGTGATCCAGAAAGGGTATGGAAGAAAGGATGGTCGCCTCGATGCGCCGGTTGTGTGTATCTATCCGAGAATCCCGATTCTTCACTTTCGTAGTTGATGTTGTTCACGGGCCGCCAGGCGCTTCCCATCCACTGTTCACGCGAATAATCAAACCGATCCCACACTTCGATTTGGACGATGATGTCGTGTTCTTTGCAGAGCCGAAGACATTCAGCGAATCGTCGCCAATACTCTTCGTTCCAGAGGTTGAGATCGAACTTGCCATTTGGAAGAAGCCGATGCGGTTTCAGGTTCTTCCCCTCCCGCTGGCTCATGACGCACCGAACATAGTTTCCAATGGAATCGGCAATCTCCTCTAGATGAGTCTCGAGATCGTCCAAAAGGAAGATGTGATCTGTCTTGCTTCCTCCCAGTAGAAGGACAGGTTCACCTTGGTATTGCCAATAGATGGGATTCAAAGGGTATGGTTGGATTCTGTTTTGATCGAATACATCGTCGCCCGCGGGAGAGCTGGTCACGAGATGGGTCATCAATAGAGCCCATATAGCCAGTCGACCAACGAATTCGATTTTCATTCTAATGGATTTCCCAATTCGAAGTTGCACCCGGTTCTGGAGAGATTGGAATCGTCGATGTAAGTGGGTTGAGCCCCCGCAACATCTTGGTGGCGGCTCCCACTAATCGGAGGTACCAATCCGAGGGGAAACCCTCATAGGTGATCCAGTGATCGGTTTCTGGATGATTGTCGGTGACCTTGAAAATGGCGGTCGACTCGTCGACTTCATCGAACATGGCGACAAAGATCATCTCGGTTCCGATGTTCTGGACCGTATAGAACTGATCCCAAAGGAACTGGCCCCCACGGCGGGGGATGAGTGTTGAACCATGGGGTGTTTGCATCAGGTTGTCCCAACTGAACCCGGGCCAGACCACCGGCATGTATTCGATTCCTAGAGACTTGCAGGTTGCGGTGTCGGGTATCCAGACTTCGTCGCGAATCCGCTCTAACCCCTCCTTGTCATCGAAGCGGCCCACCATCCAGGGGTTGATGACATCCCAAGACCGATAGACCTGCGCCCAATCGGGATCGGTATCCGAATCGCGTGTCAGGGTTCGCCAATAAGTCGGGACTCCTCCGATGAGGAGATTGCCGCCATAGGTTGGATCGTTACGAAAAAAATCGATCACCTGTTGCGCCGCGGCTGGTGTGTGGCCCCGGTCGTTGAAGCCGAGCCCCCAGATTTCAATGACCGGTTTCCCCTTGTGGTGAAGATAACGCGGATGGTTTGTCAGGTCGTAGGTGTCGACCAGGTATTTCCAATCCTCGGTGAGGCGTTGATAGAGTTCCTCGGGAGGAGTCCCGCTGGTGTCATACTCGAGGGCGAAGACGCGCCCATGTTCTGACGCGGCGTCACGGACATTCTCCAACACCTTGTTCCGTATGTTAAAAAACCGGGAGTCTTTGAGCTCGGAGGAAAACCTCTGCAGAAACACTCCATCGATACCGTAGTCTTTCATCCATTCGAAATGACGGGATACGGTTTTCGGGGTCACGGAACTACACAACCTTCCCGGACTCCCATCCAGCAGAGTCACCCCGGGAGCTGGAAAGAGTTCATCGTCATCGAACTCGGTGACATCCGGCCACATTTCCACGGTATACAAACCCGGCCCGATCGATTGTGGGGAGCGACTCCAATGACGCCAACCGACTGAAGCAGGGTTCCCATCGCCGGGAGCCATGAACCAACCCTGGTAACCGCAAATGACTTTGGAGGCGAGCGTTGATGGATCGACATCGTTCGCTTGCGTGGGTTCCCAAAGCGAAATGAAAGGAATCAAGATGAAGATGCCAGTTTTGAAAAAGTTCCTGCTCATATGGCGGAGAATAGAGGCATGGGATCAAAAAATGGAAGCAGCTACCCCAGCGACCACAACGTAGAAAACCCAACCGATGATACAGACACCGACGGCTCTCAGGGTGCTCTCATAATCGAGGGCTTGTCGGACCGCGACGACCATGGTGCACAGCATCCAGATCGAAACGACCATAAGGACCAGCCACCCAAGAATCGGGATGATGCCCAGGAATCGAAGGAGACCCGGAGAAGCCGCGAACCCAAGCGCCCGCAGGAGCTGGCCGAAAGTGGCATGGGTCTGGGGGCTGGGCAGGAGTTTGGTTCCAACGATAAAAATGACAAACGCCCACACGCACCAACCGATCAAGGCGGCGATCGTCGCGGAAAGAAACCCCGATGCGCCATCATCGGCGCCACCGATCCCGGCAGCCACACTCGCCAAGACGACAACAATCGCGGCCTGCGCCACCGCCCCCTCATCGGCCTCCACTTCCTCGTAAAGATGCGTATCCATCGATGCGGCGCGAATCATCCGGTTGACTAAACTGGCCATGATTTCCGTCTCCTTAGGCTTTCAGACATTCGAAGGTCGGTGTGCAGAAAATTGTGGGCTATCTTAAACGGGATTGAGGTGGGGTGAAAGTAACACAGGCAACATTTATCGACAGGGTAAGTTCTCGACAAAACCGACTGTGCGCCAGGGGCCGGACTCGGAGAGGGAGGCGCCGTAGATCTCGTCCACACGCAGCAGGTTCAGCCCGTCGTACTCGTAACGCAGCCCGGAGAGCAGCGTCCCCTTGGCAGCGCCCGTCCCCGCGCCGTACTCTAAACGTTTGGACAAAGCCCCGCCGCAAGAGAGGCAGTACTCGTAACTGACCGACCCCGCGTTGTTCGAAGACCCGTTCTCGTACTTAATCGCCCGCGTCATCTGATCCCTCGGATTCCACTCATAATCCCATTCCTC
>JAJDBZ010000293.1 GCA_029261095.1 Candidatus Omnitrophota bacterium
ATATAACCTGTTGGGATGTCACCTTTGTAGTCTGGCGGTACCAACAGATACTTTCCGCCCTTGCCTTTGTCATCGCCTGCGTCGCCGAAATCGCAAACGTAGTGGAACCATGCATCGTCAATAATGCCCAACACGTTTGGCGGGGTTTCCATAACCATGGGACCATCCTTGAGGTCGATCCACATGAAGGTGTAAACCACCGTCGTGTTCCCCGTCAGGAGCAATCCCCTGGAATCAAGACGCCCATCCCAGTAGATCATGGTCTTATTGTCAGGACCCCACTTCTGGATTCCCTTCCGGAATCCCTGCAGCGAGGCTGCGGGCGTGGTCATGATCATGACCTCAACGGCACGTGCGAAGTCGAGCTGATCCCAGACCTTCTGTGCAGTTTCTTTGGTCGGCACACCATTGACAAAATTCAGCGTCCCGATTCGGGTTTCCATGGTGTCCGGCGTCATGACACTGGCCGGGACCTCTGTAGTCATTCTCATTTTGGGCGGCTCGGCCCAGGCTGAATTCAAAAATAGTCCACCTAGAGTGACTATGAGTGTCATCATCAGAGCCATGTGGATTGTTGATCCTCGATTGATCATGGGGTTTCATCTCCTATATTTTTTGATATTGGTTTCATTGAGGGGATCCTCAATGATTTCTAACTTGTATATCGTCTCTTTAGTCCGATTCATCCTCATCGCTTCTTCTCATGGGAAAAGAAAGGTACAACCCACTTTCACACTCCATTCCGAGGTGGGCCCATCATGCCAGGGCGTATATGAAGGTTGTACGAACAGGTTGACATTCTGTTCACAGATCTTCGTTACTTTTCCAATCTTGAGACTCAGAGGAATCGCGTAATTGTTGCTGTGCCACTCGTAGGTCAAGGGCAAGTCCCCCAAGCCAGCGTATAGGCCCTTATCAAAATGGCGAATCGCAACAGGTTGGACGGTGAAAGTGCTGACAGCGTCGCGATCGTCGTCTCCGGCAAAGGAGATCGGGTTATAGGCAAGAACTCCGAGTGTCCATTTCGGCACTTTGTTGTAAATCGCCACAAAGGCGGGACCGGCTTGGTACTTGCCTTGACCGGTGAAATCGCTCGTCGCGGTGGGGAAGATGAAGTACGGTCCAACACCCACAGTCCCCCAGTCACACTTCTTGATAAAAAGGTCCATCAACGCAAGGTCCCCCCAACCGTTGTCTCTACCCAAAGGTCCATCCGGGTTGGCGGTGGAAACGTAGGGCAACGTTGGCCGAATGATCTGAGTGAGAGGAAACCCGCTTGACTTCGGAATGGGGAGAACGGGTTGGAGGATGAACTGGTTGGAAGAACCACTGGCGCCATAGGAATCCGGGATGAAAGTATTCTGGATCTGAAACTGTTTAAGGATCGAAGTAGGGTCGGTTGCCTTCTCCGCAAGCGACTTTCCATCACCTGAAACTTCTCGGACTTTCTCTTGTTCCGCTGCCTGGGCGACCCACTGGGATTCATCAGCCGTCGCGGCGATCTGTGTGTCCGGCCACGCTAAAGGCTCCACCTCCACCCCCCAAGGGTCTTCGAAGGGGTTTCTTTCGTCAACGAGAAACTGCCAGACTTCCTGATCCGTTGTCTGAGAATGGTCGAATCCAGTCGGGTCAGCGGCGAAAACCCCCTGAGGAACAACCAAACCGCCAACGATTAAAACGCACAGAGAACCAAAGGCTAACTTCCTGCTAGACATGGGCACAGTCCTCCAAAGGACAAGGATCTTCTTACCAAGCCTCCGAACTGAAAAAGGTCGGCCGCAAGAGGATCAGGAAGTGATTCACGAACCATTCCGGCCAAGTCGAACGGGCCGGTTGATCACCCTTGTACGGGAGAGTATAGGCAGGGTGGTCATGAGGCGCATCCCTCAAAAAGGGGGAGAAACGGGGGATATGCAGTATTGGAAATGGAAATGGAAATGGAAATGAGGGATGGGAAAACGCCTCTCCCTCAGGCTTGATGGCGCTCCAGCAAACCGAGTGACTTCGCCTTTTCCACCGCTTCTCGGCGGTTGGATGCCTCGAGTTTTTGGCAGATGTGCTTCACATGAGTTCTGATGGTTTCAAGCGAAACAAACAGTTTTTCGGCGATTTCTTTGTTTTGATAACGCTGGGCCACTAAATCCAAAACATCAAGTTCGCGGTTGGTCAGGGAGTTGATCAGAGGTTTGGCGTTTGAGGGTGTCATAAGGCCGCCATCAGGGATGGATGCATAACGTGCCTCTCGGCCCCCTTGGTCCTTGAACGCCGCCAGGATTTCGGTGGCGAATTGGGTCACGCTATTATCCTTCGGTAGTTTCTCTAGAAGCGCGGCCATTGGAGTGCCGTAATCGAGGAAAGTCCGGACGATTTTGCCCGGTTTAGCCAGCGCGATAGCCTCGCTCAGTTTCTCCAGCGAGGTTACCTCTTCGCCAAGAGACTCAAGGACTCTTGCCTGTAGGGACAACAGGTCGATACGGATGGTCTTGCGATGATTCTTCCGGAGGTATTGATCCAGTTCTTCGATCATTCCATTTGCTTCATCCAAACCTTCAGGTGTCCCGAGGGCCAACAAGAGTTTTATCGGTGTCAGTTGAGGGACATAGAAGAACCAGATCGGAGATATGGGGTCGAAGTTAGTAAAGGCGCTTAATCGACGAGCCTCGTAAACTTCGCCCTGCCTAAGAGCCAGTTCTATCTCGAAGCCGCGAACCAATGTCTGAGCAAACAAATTGTTCCGCTCCTCGGCGAAATCGCGAGCGGATCGGATGATCTTGGAAGCGATGTCCACGCGGCCCTGGGAATTGTGTATGAGAGCCAAAGCAAAGGTTCCGTTTAGGAGATAGGAAATCCGGGCCGTAAAGGGCTCGTCAATCAGTTTGGTCAATACCCTCTCGGCCTCGGCCTCCTCGTTTCTGAGATAGCTCTGGATACCCAGAAAGTACCTTGCATAACCGATGGATTCTGGCAGATCTAGTTCCGTCCCAAGTTGCAGGCACCGATTTGTCACTTTCGGTAAGTCGACTAGGTCACCTTCCAACATATGGGCGGCACATTTAAAAGTCATCATCCTTGCGAGGTAGAAACCTGAAGGCTTCGTGATTTCGCCGAGAGTTTGGTCAATGTCAGCCAGTCCTCTCGCAAGATCGCCCATCGTCTGGGATGTAATCGCCCTAAAGCCAACCGCGTACGATTTTATGTGTACCGCTTCAGGTGGGAGCAACATGAGCGCTCGTTCCGCATAATCGAACGCACGAACCCCGTCTCCCCTGACGATGGCTTCCAAGGAGTTCAGGACACTGATTTCACCCTCGACCGCTTTGAAATCGGAAGACTCGGGATCGAGCGTAGAGAGGAGGGCCTCCGCTTGGTCCCGAGCCTTAAACACCTCAGAGGGGCGACCTCTGTAATCGTTTAGAAACGATGTGGCGCTTAGCAGAACGGGGTTCCTTGCAACCGAGTCGACTGGTAATGAATCCAACCAACGCTCCAGGCATCCCCATTGTTCGGTATTCATCATTTCATAACGATGCCGTAAAACCAATTCAATTGCAGACTGAACATTCTTTCCGGCCAACTTTTGCTGGAGCGCTTCATCGATGAATCCATTTCTCTCAAGCCATTCGCCAGCTCGGGAGTGAAGCCGATTGATTTCATCGGAGGATTTGCGCCGCATTAGTTCATCCTGAAGGAGGTACTGAAAAAGATGGTGGTAGCGGAACCACTGACGCTGGTCATCGAGAGGGATCACAAATAAATTATTATTCTCAAGCCAATCGATGAATGCCTGACCATTCAATTCTTCCTGGTTCTCTTCGAATGGCTGCAAGGCGTCACACAGAGACACGCAGAAACGATCCAGGATGGAAGTTTCCAACAGATACGTCCTGAAGGCGGGAGGTTGTTGTTCAAGCACTTCAGAAATCAAGTAATCGTTGATGTAATACGATCCATCATCAAGACCTTTCATGAGACGATTCAGATCTTCAGTACTTTGTAGGGAGAGGGCAGCGAGGCGCAAACCAGTCACCCATCCCTCGGTCTTCTGGTGGAGAGCGGTGACCGTAACCTCGTCAATTGAGATTTTGGCGCTCTTACTAAAAAAAGCCGCTGTTTCAGCAGCGGAAAAACACAAATCCCTGGATGTGATTTCCGTTACTTGGCCCCGAGCGCGTAGAAGAGAGATAATTAAGGCTGGATCGCTCCGGGTTAGTAGAGCAAGATGCATTGCCCGTGGGGGATGGCGCAACAGTTCGTTAAGAAGGTCGTTCACTTCTGTCTTGCGAACCTGGTGATAGTCATCCAATACCAGGATAAAAGAGGTCTCGATCGCATCCAGTGAACCGGCAAGTACAGAGGTCGGCGGCAGGTCAGGCGCCTTCAGGAGTATCTGCGTCTCCCTGCACGCCTCGGGGAACAACATCTGCACCGCTGTCGTGAAATATCCCAGAAAAAGAACAAGGTCGTTATCGCTTGCATCCAGGGATACCCAAACGCTTGGCTCCTCCCTTGAATCGAGCCATTGACTGAATAGGGTGCTCTTGCCGTAACCCGCCGAGGCCGACACGAGGGTTAGCGGAGC
>JAJDBZ010000294.1 GCA_029261095.1 Candidatus Omnitrophota bacterium
TTTCTCGAGCGATTCCCGGCTCCCATCGGAGATATCCTTGGCGGTGGCGACCTTATCCTTGAGGTCTCTGAATTTTTGGGAGAGATCTTTGGGGATTTTTTTGGAAATCGGAGATAGGGATTCCTTCGATTTCTGGCCTCCACTGGGAACACCCACAGCTGCATACTCATCGGATAAGAGAATCTCTTTGATCAGTGCCTTCGTGCTGTATTCATTCTGTTGCAAGAACACGCCGAGTGAGTTCAAGAGATCTCGGTCCCGGTAATCGATATCCCTGTGAAGTAGGAATCGGTAGATGTGTTGTGCCATGGTCCGGGCAAACCGAGGGTCATTGGCAATGTAATTTCCCAAATCTTTGAGTCCCGAGCTGGGGTATCCGTAGTAAGTGGGGGTTCGTTCCAGATGAAGTTCAGCGCTCTTCATTCCCTGCTTGGAGAATGTGGTAAAGGTCTCTTTCGCATAGGAACTGGAACCTTCGGGTCCGATCGAAAAACCATAGAGATGCGCCCCTATGCCATCGAGAGTGCTATGGCAGGCGACACATCCGATGTTGTTTCGTGTGGCATCGAGAAGATCGAGTTCCGGATCGGCCGCACCCAACCTCAGATCGACCGAGACATCTCGAAGGAGATGATCGTCATCGAGAAAGATCCGCGTAATCTGGTTGGCACGATGACGCTGCTTGTTGGAAAGTGTGGATGTGTATCTGAAATAGAAAGAGGTTTGGGAGAGGACTCCGGCGTGCTCGCGCCCATCCAAGTAACGGCCCCTTCGCCATTGATCCGAATAGTCGTTCCCATCATAAGAGATGTCCCAGAACCAGGCGAGCGTTGAATTTGCCACAGTATAATCGGCGGCAACCAGTTCGGTGAGCGGGAGATTATTTTCAACAATATATTGGAAGAGACGAACAGGCTCCTCGCCCACCGCCTTAGTCACATCCCACCGAGAGTCCTCGTTCTGGTAATCATAGGAGTCCCGGAAATACTCTACAAAGACGTTCCGGGTCAGGAAAATATCGTTCCCCATCCAAAGAAGACGATCTCTAAACTCTATGCTTTCCATATACTGATCGATCAAGTTTGGAATCCCCGCTTCGGAGGTCTGTAGATCGGATTCGGAAGGAAGGGTCCCCTTCAGGTCAAGGCTGATTCGGCGAATGGTTTCTTGAGGAGAGAGTTTTATAAGGTCTTGGGCAGATCCTGAGGTGTGTGAGAACCCGATGATGCAAATGAGGAAGCAGAGTGAAATTTGGAGTTTTTTCATTTTGTTCGACTTGATCGAATGTTGCCTGATTCCTTTGCTGTTGGAACTGCTTTCTCGAAGTATATGGGAAGAAATACCCCTTTTTCTCCGATTGACCCAAACCTGACAAGAATTATAAATAAGATTGATTTGCAACGACAACTCTAATTTCTTTTCAAACTTTTCAAGTTTAACAAATACAAAGGGTTATATGACCCAGAAATCTGAGAATTACTGGGATTCCGTCCAGGTTCTCGATCTGAAACTTGATTCGATCATTTTTCCTTGTAGGGTTTCGATTGAGGTGCTTCGGGTGAGACTCAAGCGACCTGAACCCTCATGGGGAGATGAAAAACCCCGGATCCAAGGCATCGTAAACGGAGTCTAACGGTCCGCAAGGAAGGAGTCGTATTGATGACTTTCCCAAAGACAACGGAGACACAAAGAAGTATCCCTACCTGCAACCGGTTTCTGTGGCCGGTCAGGGATTCGGTAGATTAGCCCCACACTGGACCCAGATTAAATCCGAACGTTCTTCGAATATCATCGTATTCAACGCCTTCTCTGATTTGGAAGGGTGCTGTGTGCACCCGGTCGAGGATATTCATTCTCTAGAACCCCACCGATCTCTACTTTGATGAGACCCGCGTGGGCGGGACGCTACGTTCGCCCTCTTGGTGGGAAAGTCTCATTCTGGCACTATCCCCGGATTACATCGGAATTCCCCTCACATCGAGGATGTCGACTCAATATCTTTTCTACGGAGGTTCATAAAATGGCGGTCAAGAAAAAGAAGAAGGCGGTGTACCGTTTCTCGTTCGGTCCCTGGAATATCCATGAGGGAGCCGATCCATTCGGGCCGCCTGTCCGCGACTCTTTCAGTTGGGATGAAAAGATCAAGACTTATCGGAAGCTCGGTTTCAAGGGAATCCAGTTTCATGATGACGATGTCGCCGATGCCTCCCTCCCCTTCCGTGCCGCGATGGAGCGAGCCAAGGAAGTCAAGAATATCCTGGCTGGCGAGGGACTCGAAGCGGAGTTCACCGCACCGCGTATGTGGGAAGACGATCGCGGGATCGATGGAGCATTCACCGCCAACGATGCAAAGGTCCGCAAATGGGCGGTCGACCGGACGAAGCGGTGCATCGATATCGGGAACGTATTAGGAACTCACAAGATGGTCATCTGGCCAGCACGTGAGGGGACCTATATCCGGGAGGCGAAGGACGCGGCGCTGGCTTACGATCGCTTTGTCGATTATTTGAACAAGGCGTTGGCTTATGATGATAAACTCAAGATCTTGATCGAACCGAAGCCAAACGAGCCGATGGATCTCGCTTATTGCCCGACGATCGGTCATGCCATCGGGCTGGCCTATCGGACCAAGGATCCGAACCGGGTCGGGGCTCTGATCGAATCGGCGCATGCGATTCTAGCCAACCTCGATCCCTCGGATGAGATGGCCTATGCGATCTCACACAAGAAGCTCTGGTCGGTGCACCTCAACGATCAGAACAGTTTGAAGTACGACCAAGACAAGGTTTTCGGTTCCGCCAATCTCCGCCGCGCTTTCAATCAAGTGATGGTGTTGGAGGAGGCCTCGTACGGAAACAACGGCGAATGGGTCGGCTTGGACATCAAAGTGATGCGGACCCAGAAGCGGGAAAACTCTTTCCTCCATCTCAAGAACAGCCGTGAGATTTTCATGAAGTTGGTGAAAGTCGCTCGCGGCATCAACAAGAAAGAGGTCGAGGCGCTCCGCGAAGAAAGAGACTATGAGACCTTGGACCGGTTGATTCTCAATCATCTGATGGGTGTCTAGGAGATTGTTTTTACACAGTGGTATGGAACCGTTAGTTTGAGTGGACCCATGAACGGAGATTTTTGATGGCACGAGTGAAAGTGATCGGAGTCGCGGGATATTCGGGGAGCGAACTCGCGCGACTTCTGATCCAGCACCCCCATATGGATTCGATCCTATTGATCGATCGGAGAGCGGAGGAACCGACACCCATCTGGAAGTACCGGGCGAGCCTGCGCGGGACGACCGACCAGATGGTGGTGGGGAAGGATGACAGTTCCAAAGCGGATGCGGTTTTTTTCGCAACTCCCGATGGGGTGGCCATGAACCATGCCAAGGATCACCTCGAATCGGGAGCAAAAGTGATCGACTTCTCAGGCGATACACGACTCCGGAGCCCAGAGACCCATCAGAAGTGGTATGGGATCGAGCACACAAACCCGAGTTTGCTCAAGGAGGCGGTCTACGGTCTTCCGGAACTGCACCGTGAGGAGATCAAGAAAGCCAATGTGATCGCCAATCCCGGCTGCTATCCCACCGCAACCATCCTTGGCTTCGCTCCGATGGTGAAAAAGGGTTGGATCGATACCTCGACTCTGATCGCCGACGTGAAATCGGGAGTCTCCGGTGCCGGCAAACACCTGAACACACGGATGCATTTCGCGGAGTGCGAATCGAATTTCAATGCGTACAAGGTGACGGGTCACAAGCACACACCGGAGATCGAACAGGAATTGAGTCTTCTTGCTGGTTCGGATCTGACAGTTAACTTTATTCCACACCTCTGGCCAGTGACTCGTGGTATTCTGGCAACTCTCTATTCGACGCTCACCGGAGGCCACTCAGTGGAAGAGATCCAGGCCGAGTATGAATCCTTTTATGAAACCCACCCCTTTGTCCGTGTCCTTCCCCAGGGCGAGGAGACCTGCCTCAAGGCGGTACAGGGATCGAATTTCCTGGACATCTCTGTTCATGTCGACAGTCGAAACAGCCGTCTGATTGTCACTGTAGTCGAGGACAACCTGATCAAAGGTGCCGCTGGTCAGGCCGTGCAGAATATGAACCTGGCACTCGGGTTCGAGGAGACCGCGGGACTGATGCAGCCGGGGTTGTGGTTGTAGACAACATTGAACAGCCGTGTTCTGCATGAGACAGAGAATCGGTGCTGTAGCGAATCAGGGAAAACCTAACTTTCGATCTCAGAAGAGATCTTCGAAGGAGATTTTCGGGAAGGATTCGAGGGCGGTTCCGGGGGTGGCGTTGAGGATTTGCCGGTCGTTTTCTTCGGCCCAAAGGTGGGCACAATCGAATTGTTTTTCGGAGATTTCGGGGGCGGGCTTCGAAAAACGTTTGGATTCACCAGCGATATAGCGAGGGTCGAAATGAGTCGGGCTCGTGGGGTCGGAGGAGTCCCAGAATTCAGCCTGCCCGATAGTCTCTCCTTTTTCTTTTTTCATCTCAGTCTTCACCTCTCGGTAAGTCCTTAGAAATTGATGGAGCGGGGTTCCTTCGATGAATCGAAAGAGTCTTCTTCTCGCGCCAATCTTCCAGACCTGAAAAGGAGAGAGCGAATCGTTTACGCCCTCCTTGAATTCGAACCGGTGGTCGACACCGACTAGAATGATCGGATCGCAACCCATCACTGCAGCGATTTGGAGGAGGAGATAGGTGACTGTACTCCCGAGATAAATCGAATTCTCCGAGGCAGAGAATCGTGGATCGGCCACATGCCGGTTATCGATGTTCAGCGGGCAGGAGTTTTCGAAATGAAGGAGGGGGAGGTACTCCATCGAGAAGAATTTTGGAATCTCCGATGGAATATGCTTTTCGTACTCCGTTCCATATTCCTCCATCTGCAGCCAGTCGCCGATCCCCCAATAGTTGAAGGGGTATCCCCATTTCTCAAACCCGAGGTAACAGCGATTCGACCCGAGTGTGACCTCGTCCTTGAGAAGAGTCATATCGATATCATTCAGGCTCGGACCATTTCCCACTACGAAACAGCGTTTACCTTTATGGAGGTCCACAAAATGGTCGAGGAGATAAGGAATAGTGACTCGTTTCGAACCGGCGAGCGAGTAAAACTCGAATTCTCTAAACCCCCTGTTCCAGAGTTCCCGGACTAATGGATAGATGGGAGTCCAATCGGGTCGGGTCGTTTCCGGATAAAAGGCGAGAGGGACACTGTCCACTTGGACAGGGAGAACCGCGACTGTTCCCGTCGAGGCGGCTCCTGGGCCTTCAAGCGGTTTTATGTTCGGAAAATTCTCGGTCAATCTTCTGCGTTCTTCAGGGTCGGGTGAAAAGAAAGCGGTTTCAATCTCGGGTTCGTGACGGTGGGAGCTCAACCACCTTTCGGCTAGGGTCGAGTCTTGCGGGATATAGAGAAAAAAGTTTGACATGGCTTTCTGGATGGAGAAGGTTCCCTGGATTCGCGAAAGGAATCAAGCGGAAGCCCTCTGGGAAGGGAGTGGCAGAACTTCTATTCTGCACCCAGGAAGCGTCACAGAGTCCTGCGCGAGGTGAAAATCTCGCGGAATCCGACGAAGTCTCCCTCGGGGGAATGAGTTTTCAGAGAGCGTTGCCGCTTTCGTTGGGTTCTCTCAATGGCTCAGGCATCCTCGGGCGCTCCGAAAGGTCATAAAAGGCTGAATGAAAATCTGCTTAGTACATCGACACTATCCCCCGGTTGGGGGAGGAGGAATCTGCACCTACATCGCCACCCTGGCTCATGGGTTGGTGGATGCCGGGCACACAGTCCATGTCATTGCACGCGCGGAGACCGGCCCGGATCGTGTCGAACAGGACCGGGGAGTGACAATACATCGATTGGCTCCGTTGTCCTCAAACCGGCTGATGAATATCGGATTGACTGGGATGGGTCATCTTATCCGAAAGGTCAGCGGTAAGTTTGTAAATCGTCTTTGGGCAGGCAGGAGGATCGCGGCCAAGGTGGAAGAACTCACCTTGCGAGGAGAGATCGAACTGGTTGAAACAGCCGAGTGGGAAGCGGAGCTGTATTGGTATTTGAAAAACTCGAACGAACGCATCCCGACGGTGGTCAAACTGCACGGTCCGATGGAGATCATTCGGAGTGTTAATCGAATGAAACGGGACCCGGCTTTCGATTGTCTCGCAAACTGGGAGAGAAGAATGACCCTGATGGCCGACCAGGTCACTTGTCCCAGCCTTCACCTGGCCGAAGAGATGTCGAGACGGTGGGGAATGGAAATAGACCAGATTGAGATCATCCCCTATCCGGTCGATGACAGACAGTTTTCTCCGAAGGAAGAGGCTTCGAAATTTGAGCCTCAAACGATCCTATTTGTCGGCCGCATTGAAAAGAACAAAGGGGCCGATGTCCTGTTTGCATCCATCCCAAAAATCCTGGAGCGGTTTCCCCGAGCAAAGTTCCGATTGATCGGTTCCGACACACAGACCGGAGAAGGGGGCGGGTCGTTCCAACAGCAGTTGTTAAGAGGCCTCCCCGACCTTTACCATGCCCAAGTGGAGATGGTTGGGCCAAGGAGTCATGGCGAATTGGTTTCAGTGTATCAACAGGCGACCGTGTTTGTCATTCCATCCTTGTTTGACAATTTCCCGAACGCTTGTCTCGAGGCAATGGCTTGCGGTTGCGCGGTATTGGGAAGCGACACAGGCGGAATCCGTGAGATGATCGAGGACAAACATTCGGGCCGCCTCTTCCCGGTAGGAGACTCGAATAGTCTCGCGGAAACACTGATTGAAATGTTGAGCACGCCCGAGTCCATCGAACATTATGGAAAGATGGCGCGACAGCGGGTTGAGAACGAGTATTCGATGGAGAGAGTCCTGAACAAGACAATGGATTACTACGAGAGAACTGTCGGAGTGAAGAAATCCTGATGGACAACCTGCTTTCTGTAGTGGTCCCAACTCGGAACCGTGGCGATATCTCCGAATGTCTCAGGCATCTGTTCGACATCCGTTACCGTCCCTTGGAGATCATTGTGATTGACCAGAGTGAGGACGACCGTACGGAAGAGTCTGTATCGAGGTTTCTCGAAACCCATTCTCAACCGGATATTCCATTTCAGTATCATCGTTCTGAGACAGTGGGTTTGGATGTCTCAAGGAACGAAGGGATACGTCTTTCGAAAGGAAGTTGGATCGCCTTTGTCGATGACGATTGCCTAGTCGAATCGGGATGGGGAGAGGGTTTGGTCGAATCGCTTGGATCCGGGTCCAATATCGGAATGGTGTTTGGCCAGACTCGTGCTTATTACACAAAACCGGAAGAAGGTTTTCGGACCCGAATCTCGATCAAGGACTCTCCGGATAGAAAAATTTTCCGGAGTCATCGCGAAATCATGGTTCGGTCGGTCGGCATGGGTGGAAATATGTCGGTTTCCCGCAAGGCGATTGAGGCAGCGGGTTTCTTCGATGAGCACCTCGATCATGGGACACGTCTCCCCGGGGCTGGAGACTATGAGATGAGTTATCGAATCTTGAAGAGTGGGTTTCATGCGATATACGAACCGAAAGCCATCAGTTTGCACAAGAGAAAGATCCCTTGGCCGAATTATTTGATGACCGAACAAGGGTATTCGATAGGACGCGCGGCGGCTCTCTTGAAACATGCTCGGAAGGGTGACCCGATCGCGGCTCTCGCGCTTCTTGGAGAAGGGTTCAAACGGTTCGCGGAGATTGGCTATCACTTGGTTGTCACTCGCCAGTCAAAGATGATTCAGCGCGCTTTCAAGCGGGCCAGGGGATACGCAATCGGAATCCGAAAGGGGGCGAAGACCCAGTGGGACCTCTAGTTTTTCGAGTACCCATCGTTCTGTGTCCCACAAAAAATCCATGAATTGGCGACGGCCCCTGCTAAACCAGTTGTTGAACTTGAAAGATGCCATGTATGGCGCTCCATTCGCCACCACTAGGGAATATCGGGAAATCCTGAATTGGACCGCATCCGATCGACTAGCGGTGCAAAATAGACAGGAGGAGCGACTTACTTCCCTTCTCTTGCACAGCCAGCGTCATTGTCCGTACTACCGAAGATTGCTTGAAGAAACCGGAGTCGTAGATCGATCGACAGTCAGGTTGGAAGAATTTCAAAAGATCCCGTTCCTGACCAAAGAGATCATGCGGGGGAACATCCCCGATCTATTGAGCGATGAACGGCGGTCGCGGAAGGTTTACCGAAACACCTCAGGGGGATCGACAGGGGAGCCAATCCCGTTCTATCAGGATAATGTCTACAAGGCTTCGAATTGGGCTACTGTCCTCTATTACAATCATGCCCTCGGGAAAGAACTGGGCGACCGTGAAGTCAAATTATGGGGATCTGAGCGGGACATCTTGCAGGGAAACATCGGATTCAAATCCCAATTGAAAAATTTTTTGTACAACCGACTTCTCCTCAATGCGTTTCGGATGACCCCTGAAATGTGTCGGAGCTATGTGGATCAAATCAACCGATTTCGGCCGGTCTCGATTTGGAGTTATGTCGATTCCATTTACCAACTGGCTCGATATGTGGAGCGTGAGGGGATCAACATCGAACCGATCCCGGCGGTTATCACTACCGCGGGAACTTTGGATAACGAAATGAGACACTTTATCGAGAGGACCCTTTTGACAAGAGTGTATAACCAATACGGCTCTCGGGAGGTCGGTCCGGTTGCGGCGGAAAGACTCGATCAGAAGGGGCTGGTCCTGTTCGAGTGGAGCCAGTTTGTGGAGGTGGTTGATTCGGCAGGAAACCCCGTTCCTCCAGGGGGGACGGGTGAAATAGTGATCACCCTCCTTTCCAACTACACAATGCCTCTGATTCGTTATCGCATCGGCGACATGGCGATGGTTCCCCTTGAGGAAGATTTCTCCGAACTTCCCCTCCGACGTCTGAGTTCGGTGACTGGGCGAGTTACCGATTATTTTATCCGCAAGGACGGAGCGCTGGTGCATGGAGAATATTTCACGCATCTGTTCTACCATCGAAATTGGGTCCGTCGGTTTCAGGTAGTTCAAGAAACATTCGATCGAGTTTCAGTCAATCTTGAGTGCGAAAACCGTCCCGAGAAAGATGAAGAAATCGAAATAGAAAAGATGATTCAGAAGGTGATGGGCCACGAATGTCGTGTCGATTTCGAGTATCTCGATCAAATCAAACCCTCCTCTTCCGGAAAGTACCTTTACACGTTTTCGAAGGTGGGACGAGAGCAGGATCATGATTGAACACGGGGCGCCATCAGTCTGTGTCAGCATCGTCCACTACAGGAATCCTGACTTGCTCGATGCTTGTCTTCAGAGTTTTGTGGAGCATCCCCCCACCCTACCCTTCCGTGTGGTAGTTGTGGATAACTCCGCCTCCACACATTCAGTAAAAGAGAGAGTAGAGCGATATCCCTTTGTCGAATTGAGGGAAGCGAAAACCAACATCGGTTTCTCGGCCGGTAACAACCGAGGGGTCGAGGGAGCCACCGAGGATTACTACTTCTTTTTGAACCCGGACACCAAGATATTCGAATCCACATTGGAGAATCTTGTCAGTTTCATGGAAAGAACTCCCTCGGCGGGGGCGCTAGGACCCACAAACATAGGTCCGGATGGAATCATCCAGTTTAGTTGTCGTAAATTCCCGAATATTTGGACAGTCCTGGCAAATCGTTACTCCTTTCTTACGCGTTTCTTTCCCAACAATCCGATATCAAACCGTTACCTGCAAACCGAATTGGACCGAGGTGAAACCCAGGAGGTAGACTGGGTAAGTGGCGCGGCACTTATGATGAGGAGTGAGGATTTTAAGAATCTACGGGGCTTCGACGAGGATTATTTTCTCTATTCGGAGGATGTCGATTTATGTTATCGAATTCACCAGATTGGAAAGAAAGTTTATTTCTTCCCCGGTTCAAAGATTGTCCATGCGATAGGGGGAGCGAGCGGGAAAAGCCGATATCGATCTCTGTGGGAACGCCACCGAAGCATGTACACCTTTTTCAGGAAACACTACAGCCGGGATATTCCGCTTCTCGACCTCATCACCTTATTTGGCGTGCTTTCCCGGGCAACGCTTTTCCTCTTTCTTGAGTCAGTGGGAAGATCCCCACACAGGTGACAACCTGGATTTCGACGATCACCGACCCCATGGTGTTCCGGGCGGAAGCTATCGTGTTCATAGGTTTTTCTTTTCTGAAATCAGATGCGTCAAACTCCCTCAGGCGGACTTTCTGTGGAGGTGTTCGTTGAGGGCTGAATAAAGGTGTTCAGGCTTAACCGGTTTGCTGAGGTAGCCATCCATACCCGCTTCAAGACACTTCTCTTTGTCGCCCTTCATGGCGTTGGCAGTCATGGCAAGGACGGGCATTCGCGCGCCACCCCCCTGCTCTCGGTCTCGCAGCTCGCGTGTCGCTTGATACCCATCCATTTCTGGCATCTGACAATCCATTAAAACCAAATCGAACTTCATCGCCTCCAACGCTTGAAGGGTCTCGATACCGTTTGCGGAGAGATGAACCGAGTAACCTTTCTTTTCGAGGATTTTTGAGGTGATCTTCTGATTCACCGGATTGTCCTCAGCCACCAGGATTCTGTACTCCCGATGAAGAGAGGTTGCTCGATGGTCGTGATCGCCCAAGGATTCATTATCCCTTGATCCTCCATCTTCTTCTGGAGCCAATGATGATCTTAGTATTTCAATGAGAGATTTTTCGCGGATGGGTTTCCTGAGAAATCCGATTCTTCTCCTGCTTGAATTGGCCGGAATTTCGAAATCGGCTCCACGTGGAGCTAGGAAAATGAGAGGAACTTGAGCGAACCCTTCCAGCAAATCGATCCGGTGAGAAAGTTCTGCTGGACGAAGGCCCTCAAGCCGGGAATCGAGAATAATCGAATCGAACTTTTCGCCACCCTCTGCATGATCCTTCAAATCATCCAATGTTGTCCCCCGCGCGGACGAGGCCCCTAGATCAAGAAAGTGGTGTTGAAGGACCTCCACGAGCACATCTTCGCTCTCCAAAATCAAGACATGGCTGCCACGGATTGCATCGGATCCTGGATCGACGGGTGTGATATTTTCGGATTGGCTCTTTCCGAGGTCCATGGTGAACCAAAAGGTGCTTCCTTGTCCTTCCACACTTTCGACCCCAACTTGCCCATTCATCAGGGTGGCCAGATCTTTACAGATGGCCAACCCGAGACCTGTCCCACCGAACTTGCGTGTGGTGGAAGAATCGACCTGAGAAAAAGATTGGAACAAGCGGTGTATCTTGTCCTCCGGAATGCCGATGCCGGTATCCTCCACCTCAGTTCTGAGAAGGATTCGATCCCCATCCTCATTCTCAGTATTGATTCGGATAGTGACAGACCCGTTCGAGGTAAACTTTAGTGCATTGTTGAGGTAGTTCAGAAGAATCTGGCGAATACGAGTTGAATCGCCAATCAAGATCCGAGGAACGGATAGATCGATGAAAGAACCGAGTGTGATGTTATTCTCATAGGATTGCTTAGCCAATAAATCCAGTGTGTCTTCAACTGTTTCGCGGAGGTCAAATTCGACAGCTTCAAGATCCAGTTTCCCTGCTTCTATTTTTGAAAAATCAAGGATGTCGTTGATGATTGTGAGCAGGCCTTCGCCACAACTGGTGATGGTTCTCGAATACTCTCGTTGCTCGGCGGTTAGCTCGGTCTCCAAAAGCAGACCCGCCATCCCGATGATACCGTTCATAGGAGTACGAATCTCATGACTCATGGATGCCAAGAAATCCGATTTGGCTTGAGTTGCGCAATGTGCTTCCTCTAAAGCGTCATCAAGAGCCTGATTCTTGTTTTCTATCTCCTGGGCGTATCCCAGAAGCCTTTTCTGGGCAAGATGGCGCTGAGTCTCATCCAGCCCCAAAGACAGGATCGAACTCACATTTCCATCCTCATCATAGAGCGCGGAATTGTACCATCTACAATCGATCGTATTCCCATCGGGGAGAGTGTGTTTACAAAAAACAGTCCCTCGATCCTCCGACTTACACAACAGACGTTTCATCTTTGTCTCGAAGAACTCCAGTTCCCTTGTGCTGAACATCTCCAATTCCAATGGCGTTTTTCCAACAGCATCCTTGGAGGGAATTGAGAAAACTTCTGCGGTCTTGTTAGACCAGATCTTGACCCGCAGGTCCGAATCCCAATGGACGACGGCCAGGGGTGAGTTTTCGACATGGCTCGTCATGACCTGAGTTGCATGTCTGAGTTTCGAATCATCATCTGCATGACGCTGGATTTCTTTTTCGAGGGCAACGTTCCTGGTTTTCAGTTCATGCAATCGAGCCTTCATATCGATCGATTTTTGCTTGATCGGTAGGGCAATGGCAAACCCAACGTATCCGGATGCTAATATGAATATGAAAACTGGTAGAGCACCAGGAAGAGAGATGGGAAACTGGATACTCCAATTAAGATCGAACAGGCCGCTCCAAATCAAAATAAGAGTGGCTGGTAGCCCCAGGAGAATTAGAAATGTATTCCAGGGGGGTCTGGATTTGGTAAAGATGCTTCGCCCAGTTGTTCTATCCCCCGGAGCTGGTTCGGCTTTTTCCAATCCGACCTTGTCACCGTCAATTCCCAATGGAAGTCTCCTCTTTTCGTTAGAACAGATAGAATAATGATTTCGATTCCTAAAAATCGAATCATCTCAACAGCTTATTCAGAGCAGTTTCAATGCCTTGATTGTAACAATATGGGGAATTACAGATTAGGATCGCTAACCACTATATTATCAATCGGTTAGGCAGTCATGAAGTGGCCAGAGGAGAAACCGGAACGAAAACGGGGATGTGTGAATGTGTCTTTAAATAGAGACACAAAAAAATTGCATTGATTAAATTATGTGTTTTTCAAATTTTTCATACATATTTGGCAAAGGTCGCGAATCCCAGACAGTGTCTTCATAAAGCGACACAATATAGGTGGCGATCAACTCCGAAAATTGTCAGCCGAAAATTCATATTTCGAGAGGATCTTGTGGAGGGATTGGCGGCTAATCCTTGCTTCTTTAGCAGAGCTGGTAACATTTCCACCATGGCGGGAAAGCAGGGCCTCCAGGTATTGTTTGTCGGCTTGAGCCAGGAAATCCTGCCTGGAAATTGAAGTCGTTAACTCTGAAAACCGCTTTCTTTCATCTGATCCTTGCGACTCTTTTACTCTTGAAGGGAGGTCCGACAAATCAATTCTCCCAGAGTGGCAGAACGTAAGAGCATGTTCGATCACGTTCCTCAGCTCGCGGACATTTCCAGGCCAGTCGTAAGATTGGAGGAGTTTCATCGCGTTAGTGGTCACACCAGATACAACGTTTCTGTGAGAAAATCCCCTGAGAAAATGTTCGACAAGAACTGGAATATCAGCGATTCGATCTCGTAATGGCGGGATAGTAATCGGGACCACCGCCAGGCGGAAATAGAGGTCTTTCCTAAAATACCCTGCCTCCACAAACTCCTCGAGATTTCGGTTCGTTGCGGCAATGATCTTGGTGTCGATTTCAACGTGGGATTTCTTCCCTAGTGGAAGGAATGTTTTTTCCTCAAGAAACCGAAGGAGTTTTGCTTGGAGATTCATCGGCATTTCCCCGATTTCGTCGAAGAACGTAATCCCTTTCTCTGATAATGCGAGCAACCCGACCTGTTCCCTGTCCGCACTGGTGAATGATCCTTTGCTGTGACCAAAGAGGATGGATTCCATCAATGATTCTGGGATCGCGGTACAATCAATCACATTAAACGCCTGATCACGTCGATCTGTGTTCAGGTGAATGGTTCGCGCCACCAACTCCTTTCCAGTTCCGGTTTCACCAGAAATCAGGACTCCGGCATCCGATCTAGCGACCTGCGAAGCGATTTCTCTGACTTCTTTCATGACATCGGTCTCACCGACAATGGGTGCGAATCCTTCCATATCCAAAGGGGCAAGTCGTGCGCCGGGTTTCTGAAGAAGAACACGGTCGATTGTTTGAAGGAGGTCTCCGATCTCAAAAGGTTTTAGGAGATAATCGGAAACACCGACCTTGATACCATCGATGGCAGAGTCTAAGGATGGAAAGCCGGTAACGACAATCAATGGAACATCTTCAAACCGGTTTCTACCGCTGCGGATCCATTCCATTGAGGCATTCCCGGGCATATTCAGGTCTGAAATCACCAAATCGATCGACTCGGTTTCAAGAATCCGCATTGCTGACTCACCATCCCTGGCACAAATACAGGAATAACCCTCATTCTTGAGCAATTCGGCCGTTGTATCCAGGAATCCCGGTTCATCATCCGCGATGAGTAGACGGGGCGATTCAGACATTTGCAGTCTCCTTAGGTCGTGGTTCATCATTGCATGAAATTGGAATTGAGAACGTGAAAGTAGCCCCCTGGTTGACTGCGGACGCCACTGTAATCGCTCCACCCATAGCCTGAGCCAAGTTTTGCGAAACGGCAAGACCTAACCCCAGGCCCCCTTGTCCCCCCGATTTCTTGGTGGTGAAGAAGGGATCAAAAATCTTAGATTGTATTTCTTGGGAAATTCCCTCTCCGGTGTCGGCCACTTCGACGATGGCATCATCCTCATATTTTCTAACCGTAACCCTGATTTTATCGCCAGAATGTGAAGCCTGAATCGCGTTGAGTATGAGATTGTAAAGAATCTGATTGACTTCACCCTCAGGTTGGTAGACGAGGATGGGAGTTTTTGGGACCGATGTTTCGATCTCAAGGTGGTTTTGCTTGGATTTTGAAGAGAGTAACCTGCAAACATCTGAAAGGGCCCCACTCAAATCGAACTGATTTGGTTTACCAGCCTTTGGACTATAGGTTTTATACATCTGTTGGATGATTGCCGCGATACGATCGATTTCCTTCTTGATCAGGTCAACATAGGACGCATATTTGCTGTCTTTCGGAATTTCGCTTCGTATCAGGGTAAACGCGTTCTTAATTCCTGCCAGCGGGTTGTTAATTTCATGCGCCACGCGGGCAGCCATCTGACCAGTGGCGGCAATCTTTTCCATAGCTGATTTCTGGCGCTGGAGTTCTTCTATCTTTTGTGTCCGTTGGTCGACCAACAATCCGAGGTGCGTGGTGTGTTCACGGAGGATTTCCTCCATCTTCTTCCGTTCGGTGATGTCGCGATAAACCATGACCCATCCCAGAGCCTTGCCGACCTTGTCGAACAAGGTCCGATAGGTCACTTCAGCGGGAAAAGTCGATCCATCTTTTTTTCGGCATTTGGCCTCGAATTGCTGGACAAGACCATGGGGAAGACTACTGAGGGGCGGAGATGCCAGCGAATCGAGTGGGCCATCGGCCGGATCGAGGATGATCGTGTGGGATTCACCAATAACCTCCTGAGAACGGAATCCAAATGTAACTTCGGCGCTCCCGGTCCAACGGACGATCTCTCCATCGAGATCTGTCAGGAGAACAGTATCGGGCATCGAATTCAATATCTGATCCGATAAGAGGAGTTCCTCTTTGGCATGACGCCGCTCGAATTCTATCTTGTTCAAGCGGAGTACCTGGTCAACTGTGGCAGGCAGACGTTTGATATGCTCAATCGTCTTGATGACGTAGTCGGCCACCCCCATCTTCATGGCCTCTATGGCAATTTCTTCGTTTCCTGTACCCGTTAGAAGAATAACGGGAGTTTCGAGGTTTTTCTGTTTCAGAATTTCCAGAACTTCGAGACCGGTGAACCCTCTTAGCAAGTAATCCGAGATAATGATATTCGGTGGGTTTTGGATTTCTTGAAGAAACTGTTCTCGGGTTTCGGCCTCGCGAATAATGGGGTCTTGAAATTCCTTGGTAAGGTATCGCTTGACCAAGCCCCGATCGGCACGATCATCGTCCACCAAGAGGAAGCTTATTTGTGGGATCGACATATCGGGTCCTGTTCTGGCTTGGCATCAGATTTTAGAAAGAATCTGTGGACCGCAGCCAACAATTCGGAAAGTTCCGCGTAAGTGAGTGGTTTCACAAGGAAACAATTTGCACCGGCGCGGTATGATTCTGAAACATCAAGTGGGTCGGAGGATGCAGAGAGGATGGCACACGAAACTTTCTGGAGGCGTGGGTCTCCCTTTACCATTCGTACGAGATCGATTCCTGAGATGCGGGGAAGTCGGAGGTCGGTCATGAGCAATCGCACGGTTGAGGCGGGCGACTGAAGGTATTGAAGGGCAGCCTCGGCATGAAGCACATGAACAATAGGAGTGTCGATACCCAGTTTTTTGAACACGCGGATAACAAGTCGAGCATTGGATGGTTCGTCTTCAACCAGGAGGATCGAAGGGATATGGGGAGGTCGCTCTTCGATTTGGGTCGTTAAGTTCATATACGTTCACCCCGTCTGAGGTCGGGGTAACCTCAGTTCAAATCTCGTTCCCATATCCGATTGGGGAGAGATCGCCAATCGACCACAGTGGATCTCGGCCGCTTTCCTCGCAAGGGAGAGTCCCATTCCGCACCCTGGGAATTCGCTAGCAACATGAAGTTTTCGAAAAATCCCAAAAACTTCTTCGTGGTAGGCAGGATCGATCCCAATCCCGTTATCGCTAATCATAAAAAGAATACAGCTGGCTTGCTCCTTCACCTCAATGGTGACCTCGGGAATCTCACCCGTACTCACAAATTTCAGTGAATTATCGATCAAGCTTTCGAAGATGATTGAAAAAACTCTTCGATTTCCGAGAACGACCGGAAATTCTCCGACCAAGGTCAGTGTGGCTTGGGTCTCTTCTATTCTGTCCTTGAACCTTCCGATGGCTTTCATGATCACATGTTCGGAGTTAATAGGGTTCAGAATCCATTCTTCTTTCCCAAGATTACAGTAATCGGTTAAACCCCCGAGGAGATCCCGCATCCTCAGGGCACCCTGCGAAATCTCGTTCAAGTACCCCAAAGCCTCCGGGTCGAGAGTTTGTCCAAAATCCTCCGACAGGGCTTCGGCAAATCCTTCGATCGCTCGTAATGGGGCCTTGATTTCATGGGAGAGAACAGAAGCCAAGCCCTCAATGGCTCCTCTATGGCTCTGGAACTGAAGAAGGCTCTTCTCAAATGTCAGTCGATCCGCGCCGGCGCCCCAGAACCCGATGTGGACCCCATCCGAATCGAATCGTGGGATAACAATTTCGTGGAAACAATGGAACCTCCCGAGAGAATCTTGTAATCGGTATGAAAGGGATCGGTGCGATGTGTCCTCCGAAACCCGCTTGATGTCGTCCTTCAAAGATTGCAAATCGTTTGGATGGATTCCATCCATCCACCCCGGACCGATTTCCTGGTCCAGCGATTTCCCAGTGTATGCAAGCCATGCCGAGTTGAAGTAGGTGCGAACTAAAACAGGATCAGAAATCCAGATGGGAAACGGGGCCTGCTCGGCAAATTCGCAGAGCGCCTCGTCCGATTGGAGACAGGTGGCGACAAGTGAATTCCCCTCGAACAGAGCGACGCCCTCCAAACTGATCGGTTCAACAATCGATTTCCGATTCACATCCACGATTTCAAGAAATAACCGCTCATGATTCGGATTAGAGATCATATGGATTTTGAATATTACAGATACGCGGCAGATTCATCAACATCTAGGCCCAATGATTCTAAGCTTCCCCATTAGAGTCGGGCGAGCATGGGGATGAGCTTTTTCTGGTACGAGGGAAGTGGAGCACTCTTAAGATCGATTAATGGAGAGAGTCGGATATGTTCATTCTCCTGGATTGAATGCTCAGGAACCCCTCCAAGGTCGAGAAAGAAACAAGATGTTTCAATTCTTCGGTGGGTTACCGAATGCTCTGTTTTGGTGGCCAAAATCGGTGAAGGTCTGCCGTGTAATTTCAGATACTTTCGTAGGTCCTCAATTCTAGCGGAGAGGTCAGTCTCATCGCTTCCGATCCACATCCAGGGAAACTGCCATAGCCCGGAGTAGATGGATTCCTCGTTTCGATTTGTGAGCAACCATTTGTCCCGCCACCTGACTAGTAGGAGGACCTCTTTTACCTTGAGGGTCTTATTCTTTTTCGACTTGACTGGGAAACTTGCCACAGTCCCGGTTTTGTTCGCGAAACAGATCCCGGCGATTGGGCATTGATCGCATGTCGGATTGCGAGGTTTACAGACCGTTGCTCCCAGATCCATGAGCGCCTGATTGAAACATCCTGGCGATCGATTCGGGACGATCTGATATGCGATATCCCAGATCGCCTTCTTACCAACATTCGTTGCCAAGTCATCGTCAATCCCGCAGAGCCGTGAGAGAACCCTTTCCACATTACCATCCACCAAGGGCTCCGGCTGGTCGAAGGCGATGCTGAGTAGGGCTCCCGCTGTGTAGGGTCCAATCCCGGGTAGATCCAGGACCGCCCTCTTATCCGATGGGAACCGCCCCTTGTGTTCTGTCATGACTGTTTTTGCGCAATGGTGAAGGTTTCGGGCCCTTCGATAGTAACCCAGTCCTGACCAGAGGGCGAAAACCTCTTCCTCGGAAGCGCGCGCGAGTGACCGAAAATCTGGGAAACGTTCGATGAAGCGGTTGAAGTATGGAATGACCGTCTCCACCTGGGTCTGTTGGAGCATTATTTCAGAAACCAGGATCGAATATGGATCGGAGGACTTCCTCCAAGGCATCTCCCTTGTGTTGTCGCGGTACCATTCAAGGAGACGGCGTCGGATAGATCCCCGGGTCGATGGGTGGGTGGGTTTTAGTCTCGTTATAATTCGGACGATCCTTACGTTCTATAGAGAAGATACTTCAAATCGATCCGTGAATCGCACGATTCTTTCACCGATCTTGTCTTGAGGAGGCGTTTTATCATGTCTAGGCCGTCATTCACATCTCACATGCTTGTCATTCTCTTGGCATTCACGATTTCCGGGACCGTCCATGCGGTGGATCATTCCATCTGGGACTCAATCTTGAAAGATTCGGTCAAGAATGGGGTTGTGGATTATGGAAAAATCAAGGAGCGCTATTCGGAATTACAGAAATACCTTCAATCATTGGAGACAATTTCCCTCGATACGCTGGAACCCAATGAAAAGATGGCCCTATTCATTAACGCCTATAACGCGCAATGTATCCGGGGTGTCCTTGATCGAGGTGATATCGAATCGGTCCGCGATGTTACTTTCTTCTTTAAGCGAACCCAGTTTGTCCTGGGAGGTAAAGATTTGAGTCTCGACTCCTTAGAACACACCGAACTCCGGCCTATGGGAGATCCACGGATCCACTTCGCGATCGTTTGTTCGAGCAAGAGTTGTCCACCCCTACGGGGCGAAGCTTATCAGGCGGAAAGTTTGGACGAGACTCTAGATGATCAAGCATCGATATTTCTGAATAGCGAAGAGATGAACCGTCTTGATCGAGAAAAGAAGACCTTTTACTTGAGCAAGATCTTTAAATGGTTTGCGGAGGATTTCACCAAAGACCATGAAAGTGTCCTTGATTTCTCAAAGGGTTACCTCCCGGAGGATTCAAATGATTTCTTGGATCGCCATTCAGGTAAAATCCGAGTTGAGTTTCTCCCATACGATTGGAGCCTGAACGGGCACTATTGAATCTGCACCTCCAACATTGCCAGGGGCGGAACGGCACTATAACATCCACCCAAATTGAACTTAGGGGGAAAGATTAGATGTGTCGTTGGTCATTGGTTCGTATATTTCTGATTGTCGCAATTACTGGGTGTCACCTTCAGGCACATGCCCAGATTGACCCTTCCTTGGTTCCTGTCGAAATCGATCAGGAACCTGGTTCGGAATACGCCAATGACAAGAGAATATTCCAGGGAATTCCCGGAATCGAACGGGCAAGGAACGGTCGACTTTGGGCGACTTGGTATGGAGGGGGAGAAGGAGAGGGTCCCGACAATTATGTCATGTTGGTCACAAGCGGTGACGACGGAAAAACATGGACCGACCTCCAACTCGTGATCGATCCGCCGGGGGATGTCAGGGCCTACGATCCCGCGCTTTGGATGGATCCGACAGGCAAGTTGTGGCTCTTTTGGGCTCAATCCCACGGATTGTGGGATGGTCGTGCGGGAGTGTGGACGATGACTACGGACCATCCGGAATCGTCCAATCCACAATGGTCGCCCCCTCGCAGGCTGGCGAATGGAATCATGATGAACAAACCGACCGTTCTGACAAATGGAGATTGGTTGTTACCCGCCGCGATTTGGGATTTCCCCCCTAAGCGTACGGATAAGACTTACCAACGCCCCCTGGAAACCGAAAATGGATCGAATGTCATTGTTTCTCGAGACGAAGGTAAGACTTGGAATTTCTTGGGGCGATCCCGGGTTCCAGAACGTTCGTGCGATGAACATTTGATCGTTGAAAAGAAGGACGAGAGTCTTTGGAAGTTGGTAAGGACAAAATATGGTGTCGGTGAAACGTTCTCTACCGACGGAGGAAGCACTTGGACCGAAGGAAGAAAGTCGGAAACGATCTCCCATATCCCTCATGCCCGTTTTTTTATCAGGCGCCTCAATTCAGGAAAACTTCTTCTTGTTAAACACGACCCACCGGATGGCAAATCGCGATCTCATCTGAAGGCATTCCTATCGGAGGACGATGGAGAGACCTGGGGAGGAGGGCTCATGATCGATGACCGGAAGGGGGTATCCTACCCAGACGGAATCGAAGATGAGACGGGCGTCATCTATCTGATTTACGACTTCGACCGTAAGGGAGAAAAAACGATCAACATGGCCAATTTTACTGAAGAGGATATCTTGGCGGGGAAACCGGTCTCTGAATCTTTCCAGACAAGGGTTGTGATCAACCAAGCCACAGGGAGTTCTGAAGCCCCTTAAACATCGGGGGCCCCTTATCGGAGGTCATCCCCCAGACCTTGTTCATCGATTCCATTCTCACCGATGCTGTATAGGTTGACCAATGGTTTTTGCTCGTATTGGATAACACCGTATTCGAAGGGGTTGCCCCACGGGTCGGTTTCAGGGATCTCTTCTTTCAGGTAGGGACCCTGCCAACCCTCAATTTCTCCCGAGGCGCTCCTCAATACCGCCAATCCTTCGGCCGAGGAGGGGAGACGTCCGGTATCCACAAAGAATTTCTCTAGCGCCTGACGGTAAGAACCAAAAAGAGGCGCCAGACCTGTGACACGCACCGGTTGGAGATCCTGAAAGACGAATCGATCCGAGGCGACGCCCATTAGCGGGCGCACGGGCCTTCCCTGAAGGCGGTCATGACTGGTCAAGGTGAACTCTACGGGGAGGTCGATTTCGACTGGTTTCCATGTGGTGAACTCGAACCATTCAATGGGATCGCTAACCTGTGTAACTTCCGGTTTCAGAGCCCGACTCCCATCCAGCATCAACTTACCGATTCTCGCTTGAGTTCTCCTCGGTAGAGTCACAGGATCCGAACCGGCGTTTGAACGGTTTATTTCCCAATTGGGGCCATCGTAATTGGTGACTGTCAAATCCCCGTTAGAACTCTTCCGAATCCGTTTCAATCCGTAGGGAAAATCCATCCGGAGGCCGCCGATGGTCAAAAAAATCTTCTCGTCTTCATCCACCGATTGCTCTTTCTCGATCCATACATTGCCCCGACCTACTTCGATCTGGAATGCAATCTCTTTTTCATTTTCACCGAATTCGATCTCGATAATCTTAAGGAGTGCTCCTTGTTCCATCGCGACGCTAAACGCGGAAGCCACCCTGAACTGAACACGTGCGTTCGAAGGAGTTCGGATTTCCTCACCGGGTCTAACTACGGTGCCTGTTTGGAGGATCTCCGAATTGTCTTCACCAATAGTGTTCTTTCCTGGTTCACCCAATACCCAACCGACCTTGGCGGTCAACCGGGATTTTTCCCGTTCCAACCGTTCGGCCGATCTTTTCATCTCGTAGTCGTCGATCATTTCGAGGAGCCTTCCCCTCCCGCCGTGGCGTAGGGGGTCATTTAAAACAAGTCCATCCATTTTGATGGTTTCGATTTGGCCGGTGTCTTCGATCGATACGGTTTGTCCATTTTCAAGGACAATTTCGTAGCGATTGGGATCATCTATCAGTGTCTTTTGACCCTCAACTATCTGGCCCTGGAAAACAGTTCCTGAATTGTAAATGATCATATCCATTGGAACCGTGGCCTTGTTCTCTGGGGTCGCGTCTTCCTGGCAAAAAACCGGGAATGCGAAAGAGCAAACCATGATAAGAGGGAGAACTTTCCGAGTCATGAAAAAATTTTAGGATGTTCTCCTTGGTAGGGCAAGCGGTCACAGAAAAAAAAATCTGTGACAAAGACTTTAACAGTCTCGGAGGACGCCTATTTCTGCAGCTGGACGATCTTTTCAATGAAGACGGAGGCACCTGCCCTTCACCCTTAGGAATGGATCATTTACAATCCGGCCATGAACTCGTCTCTGACAGACTCATTTTCTTTCGAAGATTCGGAGGAAACCCCTGGCAAAAACGTCGTTCGATTGATGGAAGAGATTTCCCAGATTAACCTGAAAATGACTCAGGCCGAAGATTTGAGTCGTGAAGATCTTCTAGAGTTAGTGAACCAAGCCACGACTCTCATGATTCGCCAGGATCATTACATTCAAGAACTGTCCTCCCATTATCAGGAAACGCTCAACAAATTGAACTTAGAGATGTCTCAGGTCCGGGATGTCCAGGAAAGTCTGTTGCCCGACAAAGCACCGCAATTGGAGGGAGTGGATTTCGCTTCCGAGTATCTTCCAAGTGGGCACGCTAGCGGGGATTATTACGATTTTTTGAGGCCAACAGAGGACCTATTGGGATGCTTCATAGCCGATGTCTCCGGACATGGCGCCCCATCGGCGGTCGTAATGGCGATTACCCGTGTCCTTGTCCATGAGCACCTCGAGCATATGAAGTCAGCTGGAGAGGCGCTCTCAAAGATCAATGACCTGATGCATCAATTCGTTCCGGGAAGCCTGTATGTAACAGGAGTTTATCTTTTATATAATCACCGAACCCACGAGTTTCAGTATTCGACAGCTGGGCACCCAGCACCCATCATCTGGAAAGAGAAAGACCAGAAAGCATCCCCGTTAGAGATTAAGCCTAGGTTCCCTCTAAAATTCCTGCCCGATGTCGAGTATGAAACATTGGAATCCCAACTGGATTTGGGAGATATTCTAGTATTCTACACCGACGGAATCACCGAGCTGACCAATGACGCCGGAGAAATGGTCCAACAGACCGGCCTTTTGGAATGGGTGACCCAATCGCCGAAAGATACATCCGCGGGGTTTTTGTGGGGTCTTCTCGACGAGGCCTCTCGTTACACGGGGGGGGTCCCACCCGAAGACGATTTTACCATCGTGGTCCTGAAGCGAACCGATTGAATGCGATGACCCTATTGAATCGAATGGAGAGATGAACCATGAAAAGTTTGATCCCTTTGCTTTTAGTCTTTGGATTGCTTGGATCGATGAGCGTTGCGGAAAACCCGAACCCGAATTGGGGAGTGGTCTACGAAGAGGATTTTTCGGGAGGAAAATCGAATGATTGGGTTTTCGCCGATCCAGAGGCATGGAAGGTGGAGACCAAAGACAATGAATCCTTTCTGTCCAGTTTCCAAGACAGCAATTACAAACCGGAGGTCCGATCTCCTGAAAACATCTCCTGGCTAAAAGACCTTGAGGTGGGGAGCTTCGTTCTCGATGCGACTGTCCGTTCAACACAAGCCGAGTATGGTCACCGCGATGTTTGTTTCCTATTCAATCGGGTGGATGCCTCTCATTTCTATTATGTGCATATCGCAACCAAGGCGGACGCCCGCGCGAATTCGGTATTTCTGGTGAATGGGGAACCAAGAGTTTCGATTTGCGACGATCGAACGGATGGAACCAAATGGACCGAGGACTGGCATCACGTTCGGATTATCCGTAATGTGGATTCCGGAGAAATTCGAGTCTTCTTCGATGACATGGACGAAGCCATCATGAAAACATCGGACAAGACATTTCTTAAGGGATCCATCGGTTTTGGAGCGTTCGACGACACTGCCGATCTGGATAAATTAACGATTCGGGCTCCACAGTAGACCCTCCAACCTAAGGGAGGTCGCCCTTACACCTGGTTTACGCGATCGGTTTTCTCAAGAAATCGAGGATTTCCTCCCGGTCGTGAACCGCTTGAGGGACTGGAAGAGAATCCAGAAAGACGGACCCGTAGGGTTTGGTCCGGACGCGTGAATCGAGAATGGCCACAACGCCTCGGTCTCTGTGGCTCCGAATGAGGCGTCCGAGACCCTGCCGAAACTGCATGACGGCGTGGGGAATTTGAATCTCATAGAACGGGTTCCCTCCCCTCGCGCGGGATCGAGCGATACGCGCTTCAAGGACTGGGTCATCGGGCACTTGGAAGGGAAGTCGGGTGATGACCACCATCTCCAAGGCTTTTCCGGGAACATCGACCCCCTGCCAAAACGTCGCAGCCCCAAACAGCAGCGCTCGCGACGATCCTTTGAACACTTCCAAGATTTTTTCTCGAGAGGCATCTCCTTGGCGCAGCACAAGTAAAGGATCCTCGGATGAACGTTTTCTCGTTGTCATGGAAGGTGTCCAGGGCTCGGAATCCGACGTTTCGATAAATCGATCGTAGAGGGCATCCAAGATCTTAAAGCTGGTACATAGGACAAAGACTCCACCTTGTGCACCCGCGGCAAGTGGCTCGATCTCGGCGATAAGATCCGAGATGTAGGCATCGTATTGGGCCGGTTCGGCGAGATGGTCAGGCGCATAGACTCGAAGGTTCTTCTCATAATCAAAGGGAGAAGGTAGCGAAAGGCTGGAGCCCCGTCCCTCATCAACCCCCAGGCGCGTTCGGATGAAGGAAAAATCCCCGCCAGTCGAGAGAGTAGCGGACACCAGGACCGTTGTCTCGAAGAAGGGGTAGAGTCGTTCGGCGAGGACTTCGCCCGGTTCGATGGGAGTAGCGTTGAAAGCGGCGGTCCCTTTGGCCTCGGTTGGGGATTTGGATCTGGGCAAGATTTCTTCCGCCCAGAGGAGCCAGGGGGAGGAGGGGGCCATCCCGAGGATTTCCTTGGCTTCATTAAGGATTCGTTCCAGGCGCTTGATATACCCCTCGCATTCGATCCTTTTTTCATCGACAAGGATTTTTCGGCTTGCCAGTTTCAATGAAGCGACCAACTCCGACAGGGGTTCCAAGAAATGATTCAATCCCAATTCGGCGGTCTCTTGGGATACCTGGGTCTTGGGTTTTCCATCGAGGACCGTTTCATGAAACCAGTGAATGGTCTCGTTGAATTTCTTTTCGACCGCGATGACTTGGTCGAGAAGGTTTTGTCTCTGTTCAAGCGAGAGATCATGAAGAGACCCCACAAGGCATCCCTCCCCCTCGCGTCCTCGCAATCCCTCCCAGACTCTTCTCAAAGCACGATGGGAGAATTCGGCGCCTAGGCAATCCGATGCGATGCTATCGAGAGAATGCGCTTCATCGAGAATCAGGTAGGAGCATTGCGGGAGGTATTCCCAGTCGGCTCGAAGGTTGGCGAAGAGGAGATGGTGGTTGCCGACCAAGACATCTGCGGTCTGAATGTGACGTCGGGCTCGTTGATGGAAACAGGTGCCGCCACGTCCGCAATCCTGTCCGGAACAAAGGTCCGGAATACGGCAAGATTGAAACCAGGTGGCGGGGGAGAGATGAAAATCGAGTTCCGACCGGAGGCCGTTCCTCGACCTGTCTTTCCATTCGAGGAGCGCTTCGACCTCTTTTCGGTTGTAAACATCGGGTTTGGTTTGGGAGGCTGTATCCACCCCATCGAGGCGCCGTTCGCAGAGGTAATTTTCGGCCCCGAGACAGAGTGAGTAAGAAAAATCCACTGGGAGGTGCTTGCGAAGAAAGGGGAGTTCTTTTTCCATGAGTTGGTGTTGGAGAGTCTTCGTCCCAGTCGCGACAAACACTTTCTGGTTTTCTTTGACTGCGCGAAGGATGGTGGGGACGAGGTATGCCAGCGATTTCCCGACACCGGTCCCAGCCTCGAGCAGGAGGATCGATTTTTTCTCAATGGATTCGGCCACCGCTTGGGCCATATCCAGTTGTTGGGGGCGGAACTCATAGTGGGGGAGACACTTCGAAAGGGTCCCTCCATCGCAAAAGAATTCTTTGATGGCCCCTTGGACCTCCAGCGCGATCGTGTTGGGTTCTTGGGTGTCCAGCGCCAGGGTTCCTCCATTGAGTGAGATATCCATCGATTCAAGCAGAGGCACGGGCGAATACAAGGGATGCTGCGGTAGAACGGGTCTTCGTAGCCCTTGGGCTTTGTCTCCTACCCGAAGGTCCCGCCCATCGCGATCTTCCCTTCCCTATCGCTCCCTAACCTTCTACCTTTCCTTTCATATCTTCGGAATTTGAGGGTTTGTTCACGAGCGCGCCGGTTACGATCAAGGGTTTGGTGGAGCGTTTCGAGTCACAGGTCGAGGATTACAATCGTGGGGCCTACAACGAGACCCAAGTCCGCTGATCGGGAGATCGATTCCATTGTTTATGAACTGTATGGGCTGACTGATGAAGAGATCGCGCTGGTGGAGAGGGCGGGGTGAGGGGATGAGGCAATGATACCTGGTTCGAGATTCCTTTCTCGAACCCGCTTTCGCACGAATCCCTTGGTGCCATCGCTCGCCGTAAAACTGGATGAGAAGATGAGGTTGGGCGATTCTATCCGCAGGAAGGGATTCCTGCGGAAGTTGCGCCGAGAAAGGATTCTCGGCGCAGGTGGGGAGGGCGTGAGCACCGATTCAATTTTTTTTGGTGTCCGACATGGCGGGGTACACATTCGCTAATCCGCCCTACTACACTCAATCGATCCGAGTCCGTTTCAACGGACGGCTCTTTGTGTTGCCACGGAATTGATTCCGCGGCGGGATGGATCGCACCCGATTGCTAATATAATTCATTCAAACTTTCACCTCCCGATAGATTCCTCCTGACGTCGGAATGACACCTTATGGAATGTGCGGGAGGGTGGAGAGACGGCGGACAGGAGTCCGCGTGGGGTGGGAACGAAGCGGAGCAACGTTCCAACACCATCGATCCGGAGGCTGATCGGGGGGAGTGGGCTCCCGCGAACCCCATGGAAAGCGGGTTGCGATGTGAGGCTTGACCTCCCCGCGCGAGAGTGCTTTTTTAGAGGTTCAATTCCGAGGGGATTTGGGAGGGGAACCCTATCATGCCGGACCAGTCGTTCGTTCATCTTCACTTACATAGCGAATACTCCATTTTGGATGGGATGTGCAGACTCGACCGTCTCATGGATGAGGTGAAGAGGCAGAAGATGTGGGCGGTCGGGTTGACCGATCACGGGAACATGTTCGGCGCCCTCGACTTCTACAACAAAGCATCCAGCGCGGGTATCAAACCGATCTTCGGCTGCGAGTTCTACACCACCCCAGGCAGCCGTCACGAACGCGGAACTGGCCGGACCAAGGGGACCGATGGTCAGAAGATGATCAACCACCTGACCATCCTCGCCAAAGACCTCACCGGGTACGAGAACCTGATGAAACTCACCACCATCGCTTTCACCGAGGGGTTCTACTACAAACCGAGGATCGACAAAGAGGTTCTCCGCGAACATTCCGAAGGGCTCATCGCCTTCTCCGGGTGTCTGGCGGGAGAGGTTTGTCAGGGACTCTTGCGCGACGATATCGAGAAAGCCGGGGAAACTGTCGAGGAGTTCCGGGGCATTTTCGGCGAAGAGAACTACTATATGGAGATCATGTCGAACGGGATCCCGGAGCAGGACAAAGCGAACTCGGGAATCATTGAACTCGCCAACCGTTATAGCCTTCCTCTGGTCGCGACCAACGATGCCCATTATGTCCACCGATCCGAGGCGGAAGCGCACCAGGCGATGGTCTGTATTCAAACCGGAAGCCTCCTCAACGATCCCGATGGTCTCCATTTCAATTCGAACGAGTTCTATTTGAAGTCGCCAGACCAGATGTGGAAAGAACTCGGAAAATATTCCGAGGCACTCAAACACACGACCGAAATCGCCAATCGTTGCAATGTCGAAATCGAGAAGAGCGGCAACACATTGATCATGCCGTCATTCGAGGCCCCGGAGAAACAACCAAACTCGGAGTTCATGCGTGAACTCACCTACCGAGGACTCTGGGAAAGATACTTCGATCATGCCGACGAAATCGATTGGGACCCCACTGAATCGAGACCGAAGACATTGACCCCTATCGGCGATCCTCCCCCCAATCCGGGGAACTGGGAAGAAATCGCGAAACACCTCCCCAAAGTCGTGGTGGACCGTGCGGAGTTCGAGTTGGAGATCCTCGAATCGAAGGGTTACAACGAATACTTCCTCATCGTTTGGGATTTTATCGATTTCGCCCGTAAACGTGAGATTGCTGTCGGACCGGGGCGCGGAAGCGCCGCCGGGAGTATTGTCGCATACGCCCAAAGGATCACAGACATCGATCCTCTCCAGTTCGGGTTGATCTTCGAGAGGTTCCTCAACCCTGAACGCGAGTCCCCGCCCGATATCGATACCGACTTTTCCGATAAACGCCGTGACGAAGTGATTCGCTACTGTGCCGAACGATATGGAGCGGATAGTGTTTCCCAGATCGCAACCTTTTCGAGGATGGGCGCAAAGCAGGTCGTGCGCGATGTCGCTCGCGTGATGGGAATGCCCGCCAGCGAGGGCAACCGAATCGCCAAACTCATTCCCAACGAACTGAATATCAAACTTGCCAAAGCGCTTCAAGATGCCCCCGAACTCGAGACCCTTCGGAAGGAAGACGCAGAACATGAAAAGCTGTTCGAAATCGCGCTAACCATCGAGGGGACGATCCGTCAGACATCGGTCCATGCCGCCGGTATCGTGATCGGCCCGGAAAGCCTGATCAATCTCTGTCCCTTAATGAAGACCAACAACGGCGACACCTGCACCCAATACGAACATAAACACCTCGAGGATTTGGGGCTGGTAAAGATGGACTTCCTCGGACTGAAGACTCTGTCGGTCATTGAAGACACGGTAATAGCGATCCACGAATCGGGTCGGGAGTTCGATATGTCCGAAATTCCCCTGGACGATCCCAAAGCCTACCAGCTACTTCAACGTGGGCGTACCAATGGGATCTTTCAGCTGGAGTCAGCGGGTATGAAGGACCTGATCAAGAAGCTTCACCCGGAATCCTTCTACGATGTCATCCCGTTAGTCGCTCTCTATCGACCGGGTCCGCTACAGAGTGGGATGGTCGATAAATTCATTGCCCGCAAGCATGGACGAGAGCAGACTCAATACGATCACGCCGATCTGGAAGAGATTCTTTCCGAAACCTACGGGACCATTCTTTATCAAGAACAGGTCATGCAAATTGCGAGCAAGATCGCGGGTTACTCTCTTGGGGAAGCGGATATGCTGCGACGGGCGATGGGCAAAAAGAAACCCGAGGAGATGGCAAAACAGAAGACCCGCTTCATGGAGGGTGCGGCCGAAAAGGGTTTTGAGCGCGCAATGGCCGACAAACTCTTTGATACGATCGAATTTTTCGCGGGTTACGGATTCAATAAATCTCACAGCGCGGCGTATGGAGTGATCGCGTACCAGACGGCCTACTTGAAGGCGAACCATCCGGGCGAGTTTATGGCTGCCGCGATGACCAACGACCGTAACAACACGGACAAAGTGGTCCGTTATGTTTCCGACTGCCGGGAAATGGGAATCCCGGTCCTGCCTCCCGACATCAACCTGAGTCGCGAAAACTTCACAGTCACCTCGACAGGTATTCTGTTTGGCTTAGCGGGGATCAAAGGAGTGGGCGAGGCGGCTGTCAGGGGAGTCATTCGTGAACGGGAAGCGAACGGTCCATTCGACAACCTTCAGGATTTTTGTGAGAGAGTCGACAGCGGAGTGGTCAATAGCAAGATCATTGAATGCCTCATCCGGACCGGCGCCTTCGTCTCGTTCGGTAAAAAGAGGTCCCAGTTACTGGCGGCCTATCCAGAAGCGATCGGGGCTGCCGCAGCAATCCACAAAGACCGCGCGGCGGGACAAGCAAATCTGTTCGGCGATGTCGATCCCGGGGATGGAGAAGATATCGAATACCCCGATCTTCCGGAACTCTCGGATTCGGAGGTTCTCAAAGACGAGAAGAAACTTCTTGGGTTCTACATTTCCGGGCACCCCCTGTCGGAGCACGCCATTGAAATTCAAAAACTCTCCACTCATCAGGCAGCGGATATCGCTGAGATCGAGCAAGATCAGAGTTTTCCAGTCCGTATTGTCGGAATTATTACCTCGGTCCAAAAACGAAAAACCAAGAATGGTGACACAATGGCAAACATCCGTGTCGAGGATCTAACGGGTGAATTCGTCGGAACATTGTTCCCGAATACGTATCAAACGGTGGAGAACTTGTTGTTCGAGGGGAGTATTGTGGCGGTGGAGGGGTTCGCGAAACAGGGTCGCGACCAGCCGGAGGTCACTGTCGATGCGCTCAAACCTTTGAAAACATCCTGGGACGAGAATGTCAAAACAGTCCATGTCAGCCTGATATCCGAGGGTTTGGAGGATGAAATCCTAGAAACGCTAAAGCGAACCTTTCGACGTCACACCGGGGCCGCGGAAGTGGTGCTTCATGTAAAAACGCCCCGTCATGGTGAAGTTCTGATTCGCGCGGGGGAAGAATACAAGGTTGCCCCTACGCGTGAGATGGAGATCCAGGTGGAGGATTTATTGGAAGAGGACACGGTGGATTATGAAGTCAAAGGATACAGTCCCCGTCAGCAACAACGAAAACCTTGGGAACGGGCGCGGAATGGAAGTTAGTGTTCAGATGAATGGCCTCCCCCGTGGGAGAGGAAGGAAAGAGAATCCTCAGATCTAAAAATTTGTTGAAGTTATCTCAGGATTCGATACACTTTCTTTGAATATTGGATGTATGTGAAGGGTTTTTCAGGGATCATGGAAAACCCATTGTGATATCTGTTGAGAAGTTTCTCTATACCGGCCCCGGGGAGGCATTAAGCCATCCCGTATCCGATTTTTCTCGCCCAAAAAAATTGTTTAAATGGAACGTCAAGGAGACCGAACTATGTGGTCATCGCTCAAACAACTTCGTCCCGGCAGCATCTTAAAAAATGTACCTCAGCTGATCCTCATGGTCTCGGTACTGGTGGTTCCGCTTTCTCCAAGTTGGGGAATGCCGGCCGATCCCACGAATATCCGTACTTGGGGGCTCAAGGGTGACAAGACGAAAATCACCTGGACCGACAACGCGAGCGATGAAGACGAATACCGGGTCGAGCGATCCTCAAACGGAGGCGGTTTTAGCGAGATCGCCACGCTGGCCGCAGATACCAACAAATATTTCGATGATGGATTCGACACCTCCAACACCTACCGTTATCGAGTCCGCGCCTACCGCGCGAGCGATACAAGTTTTTCGAGCTACACGGACACCTCTCTGGGACCTCAAATCCTCACTGGGTCCAATTTCCGAATGTTCTACAACACCAGCGAATGTTTCCCGACAACAGGAGATAAAAAGAATTGCACTCCGAACACGATGAACGGGATGATGCAAAACGAGATGGCGGCGCGGATCAACGACGTTCTTGACGGTTCATTGGTCGAGTTTGTAACCAATTTCGGGTTTAACGATCCCTACAATCCTGAAGGAGGCGAACCGATCCCGGTAAACATGAAATACTGTGACGGCGGCGGATGCGCCGGAGGGTGTGGGATCGGTCTCGCCCCCGCGTTCCACGATCCCTATGACCATACGATGAATTCGGGAGACCCCGGAATGCTTGTGGTTCCCGCGCACGAACTCTTCCACATGATTCAGTTCAGCTACGACGCGGTGAAGACCGACCCCGCCGGAGCATGGGTCACCGAAGCGCAGGCACGGGCGATTCAAGACCTGGTGTGCATCGATGCGGGGGGCCTGACTTGTCAGAATGTAGATGACGAGCCCGGGGGGATCGCGCCATTCTACGGCCAGGTGAACTCTTATTTGGGGAACACCAACCGTCCCATCAATGAACTCTCTTATACCGCTTGTCTCTTTTGGTCTTATCTCTGCCAGGAATACGGAACCAACATGACCGAACCTCAACTCGGTCTAGATTTTCTCGAGAAGTTTTGGGACGAAGCCGACGATGACAAGAACCGCGATGGGATTCAGGTGGTGGATGCGACGTTGAAGAACATTAACGCCTCATTCAGTTTCAAGGGAGCGTTCAAAGATTTTGTCATCGCCAACTACGCAAAAGATCTAAGCGGAGCGGGAGTTCCTTCGAAATACCAGTATGTCGACGAGTCGCAATCGCCGGGGTCTTACGACATGGTCGCGCTTGAACTGAGCGAAGACATCTCCGGCATGGAGCAGGTGGGGCCGATGCTGGCGGATGTTCAAAAATGGGGCGCTGTCTATCACGAGGTTCGACCAGATAACACGGTGCCTTATATCCAAGTCGATTATAGTGTCGATAACGGGGTCCCGGCGTTCTTCTGCCTCCTCGCCATCAAAGGCGGCGAAATCGACATGGAGATCCGTCACGAGGGCATGGATTTCGCGGAATCCTTCGCGAATGACAGCTACGACGCCATTGCTGTGGTGGTGGCGGGACTCGAGAGCGATGTCAATTATCGTTATTCGATCAACGGCACCCAACCGATTATCAACATTCTCGATCCGCTGTCTGGAAGAAAGGCACTCGTGGGAGATAAGGCCGCTCCGGAAAAATTTGTGGCGAAAGTCGAGGTCCTCGACCCCGATTCAAACCCAATCGAGGGGATCGCGGACAACGCGTTTACGTTCGAGATTGGTCCCCAAACATTGGGGGCCGGGAATATTGTGACGAGCGCGTACGTTCAGGGGCAGTATTGGTTTGTCATTCAGTCTCCTACCCAGACAGCAAACACGGACTACGATTTTGTCGCGAGTTGGTCGGTGCTCTCCGACACGGAAACGAATGCTGTTTCATACATGATGCGCGCCGATGCGGACAACATGCTGGTGATCGACAAATCGGGGAGTATGGGCGCGCCCATTTCAAAACTTCAGGACGCACAAGACGCCGCAAACCTATATGTCGACAGTTGGCGTGAGGGGGACAAGGTGGGTGTCGCGAGCTTCAATTGCACTTCTGACCCATCAGACCTCACTCTCCGCGATTGGAATGACATGAGCCGGATGGATGCCCACACCGCGATCGGTGGAATCGGAGCGGGTGGAAACACCTCTATCGGTGCCGGACTTCAAGAGGGTTTGGACGAGTTAATCGCCCGGGGGGACGCGAGCCACCAATGGGCCGTCATCCTATTAAGCGACGGCAACAACACTTGTGACCCGGACATCGCGAATTTTCTCTCCACCTATGAAGCGCGAAAAGATAACGGAGATCAAGTGCCTCAGGTCCACACCGTTGCGATCGGAAACGACGCAAATCGCCCCGACCTGGAGAATTTGGCGAGCAAGACGGGGGGGAGCTACCAGTTTGCCGCCGAACCCTCTCCAAAAGGCCCGGCAGCCGGCGATTTTGGTCGCGATATCGCTGAGATCTACCGAGTGATCAGCGAAAGAATAACCAGGACCCAACAAGTCCTGATTGCGAGAGACGAACTGAGACGAAAACCCGAGAACGATCACCCGTTCACCGTCGATGGCGGTGCCTCGGAGTTGGTGGTGATCGCCAAGTTCGAACCGGGTACGAACCAACCGGATGTCGTCTTGGTCGACCCAATGGGAGCAACACACACGGCGGGTATCGGAATTCTGAACCGACACAAAGTGTTCCGAGTCGGGTCGCCCGCGCCGGGTCAATGGGTCGTGCAGTTGAGATGTCCAAGTGGCTCGCAATCTTGTTTCGGATCCGAGTACCTCGTCGAAGGAGCGGTCAAGAGCAGCCTTACGATGGACATGTTTTTTGTTCTACCTGTCGAGGATCGTATTGTGGGAACCCCAATGCCGGTATTGGTGTCGTTGACCGACAGTGGGCCAATCAAGGGCGCAATTGTGGCGCTGGGCATCGAAGATCCATTGGGGAACTCGTCCGGCCTCTTGCTTTTCGATGATGGTTTGCATGGAGACGGTACCGCGAACGATGGAATTTATGGCAACACGATCTATGGAACGGGGCAACCGGGAACTTATCGAGTCCAGTCGGTGGCAGTCGGCGAGTCCGACGATTTCGGGCCATTCGTTCGTCGTGTACTGGAGTCGTTCGTGATGCGAGGGGATACGGACAACGACCAGGATCGAATTCCCGACAGTTACGAAATCCGCGTGGGCCTCGATCCTAAAAACCCCGACGATGCCGGAGAGGATCCGGACAAAGACAAACTGAATAATTTCCTTGAATGCCAAATCGGAACCGATCCGTTTGACCCCGACACCGATGACGGCGGCGAAGAGGACGGTTCCGAGTACTTCAACCAGCGCAATCCACACGAACCGGGAGATGATTTGGTGCGTCCTCCCAGACTGGTTGCTATTCCTGGAGTCAACAGGAATCTAATCCGGTTCACGATTCCGATCTTGCCTGGGAGCGAGGATATAAAGGATGTGACCTACACATTTGAGATTCAAAGGTGTGTCGGACAGAACAACGAGTTCACGGTACACGAAGCCGTTTACGCTGTGACCGAAACGATTGATTTCCAGTATGAAGACACATCGATCAAGAACGGAACTTTCGCGAAATACCTCTTCTACGTGGTCGGCCCAAACGGGGCGCGGAGCGCACCGTCGAACATCGTATCTGCCACTCCACAAGCCGATCCCTATCCGCCCTATGGAGGGATCTTGATCAACGATGGCGAGGCATCGACCACATCCATGATGGGGACGCTTCGGTTGTTCGCCACGGACGGTTACGATCCCGAATACGATTTCCCGGACCGTGACGAAGAAGACCCGGATGCCCAGGTCTCGGGAGTGGCTGACATGATGATCTCGAACTTCAGCGATGGGTCGGATGGAATGTGGGAACCCTTCGCCGAGAAAGTGGAGGACTGGCCGCTGATGCCGAACCAATCGGATATTGCCACGGTTTACGCCAAGTTCCGCGACAATGCCGGGTGTGTGTCGGAAATTTATCAGTCCTCGATTCGGGTGCTCGATCCCACTGCGACTCCGAGTCCGACAAACACACCGACTTCGACACCAACGGGTACTTCCACTCCAAATCCGACTCCATCGGAGACACCCGAAATGTGCGATATCGAGGACGGCGATTACGATCTCAATGGCGACGGTGAAGTTAACGCGGAAGATCTCGTGGAATTGCTCGAAGCGATCCGGAGGGGATCAGTCGATCCGAAGTACGACTTCAACGGCGACGGGGTTGCGGACGAAAACGACGCTGCATTTTTCGCGACTCAGTGGAAGAAGATGGTGACCCCCTAAAGACAGGCCGAGAGAAAACGTCTGTTTTCTCTTGGCTTTTTGGGCAGTTCCTTTCGACGATCGGGTC